>NZ_JAFQQZ010000022.1 GCF_017410345.1 Methanobrevibacter sp. | reverse complement strand
TTTTTTTTTAATGGATTTTAAATAAGGTGTAAAGAGATTAGAAATCTAATAATATTAGATCAATCTCAAAATAAAAAAAGAATGGTAAAATTAATTACCATTATTCGTCTAAAGGTTTGATCAACATTAAGTTGTCACCTGCGTTAACAGTATCTCCCTCTTCTACGAAAATTTGTTCCACAATACCTTCCTCTTCAGCGTAGATATCGTTTTCCATTTTCATAGCTTCAAGAACTGCAACTACAGTACCTTTTTGGACTTTGTCTCCAGTGTTCACTTTAATCTTAAGCACCATACCTTGCATGGATGCAGTTAATGCACCAGGGATAGGACCAATGTTTCCAGATCCTTTTGGATCAACTTGCATGAATCCGGTAGGCATGATCTTTACATCGAAAATATCTCCATCAACTTCCACGGAGTATTCGGTTGGAATAGCTCCAAGGTCGTTGTCGCCAGCATCGCCAATATGGACTTCTGGGAATGGTTCCTCTTCAAGTTCCCCTTTAAGGAACTGTTTAGCAACTGGAGGTAACATTGCAAGAGTGAGGATATCCTCTTCTTTTTTGATGATTCCTAACTCTTCACCTTCCTTTTTCCATTTTTCATATTCAGGCTCTATCAAATCTGCAGGTCTGCAGGTAATAGGTTCTTCATCGCCGATGATCTTCTTGGCGATTTCCTGATTGATTGGTGCTGGAGCACGTCCATAGTTACCTTTCATGTATTCTTTGACCTCGTTGGAAACGATTTTGTATCTTTCTCCGTTAATGACGTTCATTACAGCTTGAATACCAACGATTTGACTGGTTGGAGTTACAAGTGGAGGGTATCCCATATCCTTTCTTACACGAGGCATTTCTTCCAATACATCTTGGTATCTATCCAATGCGTTTTGCTGTTTTAATTGTGAAATTAAGTTTGAAAGCATTCCACCAGGGATTTGGTACATCAACACATCAGTATCGATTCTTTCACTGATTGGATCAATGTATCCTTCGTATTGTTCTCTGAGTCCTTCAAAGTATTTTTTGATTTGGTTCAATGCTTTTAAGTCAAGACCAGTGTCAAATTCAGTGCCTTGCAAGGATGCTACAATACTTTCTGTTGGAGGCTGTGAAGTACCCCAAGCGATAGGAGAAATAGCGGTGTCTAAGATGTCAACACCTGCTTGACATGCAGCATAATAACTGATTGGAGTCATACCACTGGTACAATGTGAGTGTAAATTGACCAATAAGTCAGTTTCTTCTTTTAATCTTGTAACCAATTCGAATACAACAGCAGGGGTAATTAAACCGGCCATGTCCTTGATAGCTATTGAATCACATTCCAATGCTTCAAGCTCTTTTGCAAATTCCACGAATTTGTCAATGGTATGAACTGGGCTGATGGTGTAACTGATAGTTCCTTGAACATGAGCCCCTTGCTCTTTAGCCACTTTAATTGACTGTTGCATGTTTCTTATATCGTTCATTGCATCAAAAATCCTGAAGATGTCAATACCGTTTTCATAGGATTTTTCTACAAAGTTGGTTACAATGTCATCAGCATAATGTTTGTATCCGAGTAAGTTTTGACCTCTTAGGAGCATTTGCAGTGGAGTTTCAGTAAAGTTTTCCTTTAATATTCTTAATCTTTCCCATGGGTCTTCGTTTAAAAATCTTATACAAGTATCAAAGGTAGCTCCACCCCATGCTTCGATAGCATGATATCCGACTTTATCCATCTCTTCAATAATAGGAACCATATCTCTTGTTCTCATTCTGGTTGCCAAAAGGGATTGGTGAGCATCTCTGAATGCGGTTTCAGTTATTTTTACTTTCATCTTTACACCTCACTAGAATTTTTAAATATTATGATTAATTTAATTTCCAAATCATATTTTTGATGATTTTCCTTAATTATAAATTCATTGATCTATAATTTTCCAAATCACATACGATTATTTTACATTATATTATTATTTATTGTTATAACTACTAATAATACTTATCTATTTTTTTATCTTTCCATAGTCAGATAGTTAGAAGTAGTTAGAAATAAAAATTAGGTTTTGTAAGAGATAAAAAAAGTTAAAATTCAAAAAAATCAGTAAAAAGTTAAAAAAGTAAAAAGATTTAAAAAAAAGTAAAAAGTTAAGAAATAATTCTTAACGTTCTAATTCTCCATTGATGAATGCTTCAACATTTGCTGCAGCTTCATCATCAGTAAATTGGATTGGAGGGTGTTTCATTACATAGGATGAAATTGAAGTCAATTGTCCGCCAATTCCTCTTTCCAAACCTAATTTACAGCAACGGATAGCGTCAATCACACATCCTGCAGAGTTTGGTGAATCTTCAACGCTTAATCTGAGTTCGATTTCCATTGGCACGTCACCAAAGGTCTTACCTTCCATTCTCAAGAAACAGATCTTGTTGTCCTTTTGCCATGGTACGTAATCACTTGGGCCAATGTGGATGTCATGAGGATCCATTCTTTCTGCAAGCACTGATTGAACAGCTTCGGTTTTTGATTCTTTTTTAGAGTCTAAACGTTTTCTGTTAAGCATGTTCAAGAAATCGGTATTTCCACCGGTGTTGATTTGGTAAGTGTGAACTAATTTAACACCTCTTTCCTTAAATAAGTTACTTAAGGTTCTGTGGGTAATGGTAGCACCGATTTGCGCTTTGATATCGTCACCAACAGCAGGAAGTCCTTTTTCTCTGAACTTTGCATCCCACTCTGGGTCACTTACAATAAATACTGGCATACAATTAATATAAGCAATTTCTGCATCCAATGCACATTGTGCATAGAATCTTGCTGCTTCTTCAGAACCTACTGGCAAATAACTGAGTAATATTTCTGCGCCGCTTTCCTTCAATACTTCAACGACATCTACAGGTTCTTCATCAGCCACTACAAAGGTATAGTCTTCCTCGAATTCAGCCATATGTTCACTTACACCATCAAGGACAGGTCCCATTTGAACAACAACATCGCTTTTTGGAATATCTGCTTGGAATATTGTGGTACAGTTTGGTTTTGCGAAAATAGCTTCATCAACAGTTTTCCCAACTTTTCTTGCATCAATATCAAAAGCAGCAACCACTTCAATGTCTGTTGGATCCCAGTCACCGATTTTCCAGTGCATAAGGCCGATTGCATCTTCAGGATTTTTATCTTGATAATAATAAATTCCTTGTATAAGTGAGCTTGCACAGTTTCCAATTCCTACTACAGCAATTTTAATTTTACTCATATTTGTCACCAGTAATTTTATAAGAATAATTTTTATTTTTTTTTTTTACATTGAATAATTAATGTTATACATAATTAATTTGTATTTTTCAACAATTTTTATAAGCATTATTGAATAAATATAAATCTGTATTATTATAATATATTTTTATTAGTTTATATAAATCTTTTTAAATCGAAATGTTTATATATGGGTTTTTAGATTGTTGATTTTTTGAAATTAGAAAGATATTCTCATTCGGTGGTTAAATGAAAAAGGTTATTCTAATAGCATTTTATTTCAATCAGGTAAATGAAATTGCTTCTAAGCGCTTAAGGGCATTAGCAAAACATTTGCCTCAATTTGGATGGGAGCCTATTGTAATTGTTCCGGATTTAGGTTTCATTCCTAAAGAGAATGATGATTTAAATTGCAGAATCGTTTTCACCGAATATGAAGATATGTTTTCTCATTTTTCCAATAAACTTAAAAATTCAAAATCTAATGATTCTAAGTCAACTAGTTCTAATGATGGGGACAAATTAAAAGATTCCACATCATTCTCCAACCCTATTGTCTCAAAATCCATCTCAATTGCAGGTGAAGTGTTTGCATATCCTGATGGGATGAAATATTGGTATGAATCTGCATTTAAGGAGGCTTCCAAAATCATTGAAGATGAGGAAATTGATGCAATCATAAGCTCTTCCTGGCCAATTACTTGCCATAGAATTGCAAAGGGGCTGAATGAGAAATATGATATTCCTTGGATAGCGGATTTGAGAGACCTTTGGAATTTGAATCCTTATGTTTCACATACTCATATAAGAACCTATTTTGAAAGGAAATTGGAATTGAAGACATTTGAGAATGTGGATGTTTTGACAACTACAACAGATTTGGCTGCCAAGACATTGGCCACTTTACATCCAAACAATAGGATAGTCCCAATTTTATCAGGTTATGATGAAGATGATTTAAAATTTTTAGATTCAGTTGTTGAGACTGGAGAAGATGATTTGAATGATGATGCATCATCAGACTTTTCAGATAAACTGAAATTCATTTATGCCGGATCTTTGTATGGTGGCAAAAGAGACCCAAGCCATTTATTTGAAGCCATTCGTCAATTGGAGGATAAGAATAAATTGGACTCCTCTAGGATTTCCATAGAATTTTATGGGGACAGCACTAATTTAGAAGAAATAGCCAATCGTTATGGTCTAATGGATATTCTTAATATAGGGGGCAAAATATCTCATGAAGAGGTACTGAAAAAACAGTTGGAAAGTGATGTGTTGCTATTGATTTCTTGGGATGATGAGAAGGAAAAGATGTTCATTCCAGGAAAGGTCTATGAATATTTTGCATTAAGGAAACCTGTATTGTCAATAGGCTATAAGGAAGGTTCCCTAAAGGATCTGATTGAGGAAACCAAGGTCGGATATCATGTCTCAAGTTTGGATTCAACTAAGGAAGCATTATTGAAATTGTATGATGAATTCATTGAAAAGGGAAAAGTCGAATTGAATGCAGACATTAATATTGAAGATTATTCCATGGAAAATATGGCTAAAAAATTCGCTGATTTATTGAATGAATTGAATTAATAATCTTAATTTTTATTTTATATAAATTAAATTTCAAATCCTAAAAAATAATAAATAAATTTATACTTTTAAACTGATATATTGTATATCAATAGATTGCAATCATAATATAATAAAAATTACTGAGGGATTAAATGAATGCTTATTTAGAAATAATTCGTCCAGGAAATGCGGTCATGGCGGCTATTGCTGTAATCTTGATGGCATTCGTCGGGCATTATTATGCCTTGCCTATTATCATCTGCGCATTGATTGTTTTTGTATGCACAGGTGCTGGGAATACCATCAACGATGTTTTTGATGTAAAGATTGATGAAATCAACAAGCCGAATCGTCCGATTCCATCTGGAAGAATCAGCCTTGAAAATGCAAGGAATTATGCTTATGTCCTCTTTGGAATTGGTGTTGTCTTAAGTCTCATTGACAGCTATTTGGTAAATTCCATTTGGCCTTCCGTTATTGTCATTCCCGCAGTAATCATAATGTATTTGTATGCAAGAAACTTCAAGGCCATGCCATTGGTTGGAAACATTACTGTAGCTACATTGACAGGGTTCTGCTTTGTCATAGCAGGTGTTGTCATAGCTTGCGCTACAAGCTCATTGAAGATCTTGTTCATTTCAATATATTTAGGACTGTTTGCACTATTCATGACTTTAGCCCGTGAAATAGTGAAGGATATGGAAGACATAGAAGGAGACAAAAAGGAAGGAGCAAGAACCTTCCCGATTCTTTATGGAAAGAAAATCCCTTCAATCATTTCAATAATATTAATAGTTGTAACAACCTTGATGTGCCCTATTCTTTATATTCTCAAAATTTTCAATGTTTGGTATATGGTGATAATGATAGTGCCTATCATCATTTTCCTATATAGTGCATACACCTTAAAATTAAATCCAAGTGAGGAAATCTGTGCAAAGGTTTCTAAAAATCTTAAGATTGCTATGCTAATCAGTTTTGTAGCATTTGTAGTGGGATCTTTCAATATTGCAAATATTTTTAATTTCTTATAACAAATTTTTTTAAATAGTAAATTTGGTTTATAACCGCACTTAACTGATTGAAATAAGAGTAATGGAGTGTTAAAATGATTTTTAAAAATATTTTAGATGATTTGAATATCTCTAGGAATGATTTTTTTTATTTATTGATTTTAACAGTCTTTAGCATTCTCATTACCTATAATATGATGATTTTCAATCAATCTCTTGGAATATACTGTTCGGATGTTTTCATTTATTTGTCCAATTCACTTGTTTTTGCAGGTTATCCTTCAAGCATTCTATATTTGTATTTATCCCCTGTTGTTTGTATTCTGACAGCCATTCTGTTTAAATTGGGATTTTTATCTGAAATGTCCCTTTACTTGGTAACCGGAATTTTCTGCATTATTGCCAATTTTGGCATCTATGTTCTTCTCAAGAATAGGTTCAGTTCCCTATTGAGTCTTTGCGGTGCATTTCTTTTTGGAAGCCTTTCCCTTTGTTTGCTCTGGTGGGCTAATGGAACACTGGATGTCCCTGCAGTTGCATTATCAATATGGTCAATCATTTTCACAGTTCTTGCAATTGATAGGGATTCAAAATATTATATGATAGCCATTCCATTCTTTGTTTTAGCTGTTTTCACACGTTACACTGCATTGTTCCTATTGCCTTTAATATTATTGTATTATCTCTCTTTCCATGATTTCTTTAGCAATTTGGATTTATTCTTCAGGAATAGAGAGGATTTTGCAATAAAGGTCAAGTCTTACATAAAAAGCGAGGAATTCAGGAATATCCTAAAGGGCTGTGCAATAGCATTTGTCCTAGTGGTTTTATTCTCAGCTTCCATTTTGGCATATGGCTCTCATTTATCATTCTTAACTCAAAGTTCAACATTTGCATCAGGTTCTAAAGGTGAAGTGATAGATAATGCCTACACAACTGACACATTCTTTTATCTTCATGATTTCCCAAATTTCCTATTTGCAGACAATGTAAGCTTTGACGGAGTCATACCTGTTTTAAACGGTTCCAGTTTAATGTCCTATTTGCTGATTGGGCTATTTGCAATCGGCATTCTACTGTTTGCATATAAGTTGTTCAATGCCAAGAGAGATGAGGATTCCAAATACAAAAATATTGTAGGAATCTTATTTATTGCACTTCTTGTCATTTCAATTTTAAGCTTTAGAATCAATTCAATCATTACAATCACCATATTATTGGCTGATTTTGTTATATTGTTTTCATTTTTCAAGAAAATAGGCATTGACAGAGAGATTTATTCATTCAATATCCTGATGCTCTCATGGTTTTTGGTTTACTTCCTATTCTTCACATTCTTGAACATTAAGGTAAACAGATACATAATTACAGTATTTCCGGCTTTCATTTATTTTGTAATTTTTGCCCTTAATGAGATTTTAGATTGGTGTGGAAAGTTCAAATTCCTTAAGTTTAAGAAACAGAATCTCTTAAACCTAATTCCGATTGTTTTAATTGTATTCTGTATTTTTTCAGCATTCACATTCACCCATACAGTTCATTATGATGAAGATTTCAGTAAGAATAAGGTGATTGCAGATTATATAGAGGATTATGATCCGGCTTATGCTTCAAAGGATATTGCAGTATTCAATCAAAGGTCTTATAATTGGTTTTTAAAGATGTATACAATCCCATTGACAGATGACCAATTGGATTATCTGGAGTCAAGCAATATCACTTATTATATTTCTGATGATAAGTTTAATCTGGAAAATTATACAATGATATATCAAAAAGAAGGTTTATATTTGTATGAGAGGAATTAAAGTAGATTTATAAAAAACAATTTCTAAAAATAATATTTTAAAAACAATTCAATCATGATTCAATATTAAAAAGGTGAATTTTATGAAAATTTTACATGTTGCACATTTCTTTTATCCTTGTCTTTCTGCAGGAGGTGTAGTCAATGCAAGCTATCAGATTGCTTTGAAGGAAAGCATGGATAATGATGTCAAAGTTATCACTTCAGACTCATGTAAGGAAAGATTAAAATTCCCAGATGGCCGCTATGATGTGGATGTGGATGGAATAAAGGTTGATTATTTTAAAAACCTGTCCAATAGATTTAAGCTTGCCACTATGCTTGATACACCATTAAGCGCTCCATTTAAGATTAGAAAGGACATTAAAAACTATGAAATAGTGCATATCCATGAACATAGGCAGACCTTAGCCATTTTCGCAAGCCATTTTGCAAGGAAAAACAATATCCCTTATATTGTGCAGGCTCATGGTTCTGTTCTTCCATTTTTCCAGAAGGAAGGTTTGAAAAACCTTTTTGATAAGGTATTCGGATTTAGGATTCTTCACAATGCCTCTTGCGTATTTGCCCTTACTGAAGTGGAAAAGGAACAGTATTTGAAAATGGGTGTCGAGGAGGAAAGAATTGAAATTGTTCCTCTTGGAATAAACTTGGTAGAATACGAAGATCTCCCCGCTTTCGGTAGATTCAGATCCAAATTCAATATTGAAGATGATGAAAAGCTGATTCTTTTTGTAGGCAGAATCCATGAAATCAAGGGGCTTGATTTATTGATGGATTCATTCAATGATTTAATAAATGGTTTAAGGGATGATGCTAAAGATGAAAAGATTAAATTAGCTATTGTTGGTCCTGATGACGGTTATCTGTCCAGATTGGAAGAAAAGATTAAAGACTATTCCCTAGAAGAAAAAGTTATTATAACAGGTCCATTGTATAATGAAGAAAAACAGGAAGCTTTAGTAGATTGTGACCTATTTGTCATGCCTTCAAGATATGAATCATTTACAACAAGCGGTCTTGAGGCAATGGCATGTTCCAAGCCATTGGTGTTGACAAAAAACAATCATATTCATGATTGGGTTGATGGAAATGTAGGCCTTGCATGTGATGATGATAAGGACTCCTTAAGGGAAGCCATTCAAGCTGTATTATTTGATAAAAATCTGTCCAGAACCTTTGGTGAAAACGGGAAAAAACTTGTCGTGGAAAAATATAATTGGGACATTATAAACAATCAGATTTTAGAAATTTATAGGAAATTTCTCTAATTTTTTTGACTTCTTTTTTTATTTTAATTAGATAAATGCATAATGTTTAAATCTAATAAATTATATATTATATATTAGTATTAATTTAATAGTGCAATTTATAAATTTTTTCCAAATTTCATTGATTTTTTCATTGAAATTTTGACTGAATTTTAATTGCCAATCATATTGAGTAGGGATAAGATGAAAGTGGTAGTTTGTCAGAACTGCGGTGCAAAATATCAGCTTGATGATGAAGATGATATTAATGCATTTGAATGTTCTGTTTGTTCTGGAAATCTGGAGGAATTAGACAACTTCTTAAATGATGAAGAAAAAGTTTCCTCTGATTCTAATTCGCAGGAATCTTCTGATTTGGTACTTGTATACTGTACAAATTGCGGATTGAAATATCAATTAAGTGAAAGCGACAATATAAACGAATTCGAATGTAACAGCTGTGGAGGATCATTAGATTATGTTTCCAATATGGACTCTGCATCAAGCGAAACCATTACTTCAACTAATTTTATAGACAACCCACTCACAGAAACCCCACTCACTGAAAATGAAGCTGCTTTTGATGATGGTGTAGATGAGATCATTCCTATTCATGCCGAAGCTAATTTTGCAGATGATTCATACTATATGGATTCCAGTGAAGATGAGATCATTCCTATCCATGCTGAATTGAATGCACAATATGATGATTCTGAAGTTGATGAGATCATTCCTATACATGCGGAACAAGGTCTTCAGTATGAGGACTATTCCGAAGAAGACTATTATTATGAAACTGAAATCTTGCCTGATACCTTGGAATCTTATGAAGAAGAGGAAATGATTTCCTATGGTTCAATATATGACTCTTCACTTGGAGACACCGATGAGATTATTCCTATTCATGCCGAACAAAGGTATATGGAAACTTCAAGAGATATAGAGTCTGGTTTTGCATATCCTGAAGAGGAATATGAGGGAGAAGAAATCAGGCTAGTTGAAGTTACAGATATTCCAGAGGATGAAATGCCTGAATCTCCAGTCTCTTTAGCTAGACAGGAATTGTCAGAGGAAGACCAAAAGCTATTTGCAAGAGTTCAGAATGAAATGGTCTTTGACAGTCCTGAAGAATATGAAGCATATAAGCTTGCACGCTATAAGTATTACACTGCCTTATCCGACATTATGAAAGATGATTTCATTAGAGATATGGATAAGGAGTATTTCAAGGAAAATTCTGTAAAACGCTTGATTAAAAAAGGTGGAGAAAGCGTTAAAAGCCGAAACTTGACTGCAAGTGAAGATGATGCATTGGTCACCCAAGAGACTGTTGAATTGATGAAAGCCCAGAACAGGACATATGAACCTAAGAAAACTTATGCTGATGTTTATATGTTGATAGGGGCATTTGTTTTAGTTGTTTCTGCTGCTTATTACTACTTCATCAGTCAAATATGGTATGCATTGGTGGGTGTTGCCATAGGTGTTCTCATTTTATGTTTCGGAATCTATAAGAAATATGCTTTCAATAATTATATCACTCGTGGAAGAATCATTCGTGAAAGATTGCTTGCTCTTCCAAATGATTTCTATGTATTCTATGCAGTTCAACCACCGCAATCAAAGGATATCATCAACCATGTGGTTGTTGGACCTACTGGAGTGTATACTATTCTTTCAAAAAGATATGATCCTAAAGATTACAGAAACAAAGTAAAATCTGACAGTGAAACAGATGCTATGCTTAACGATTCTGCATCAATCCAAAACTATATGGATAAGAAAAATACCTTAGAGCTTCAAACAGATAAGAAAGATGATCAGACAAGATTCGAATTTGGAAATGAAGAGATTCATTTTGTAGATAACAGTCAAATCAAACGCAAGGCTTTAGAGTTGAATGAAGACTTGGCCATTTTCTTGGACAATAAAGGATTCAGCGGAATTTACATTGAACCTCTTATCGGTTTTGTCAATGATGACTTGGCTATCTTGAATGTAATTCTTACCAATGAAGACTTGTTTATAGATGAATTGTTCAATAGAATGATTCGTGGTCAAAAAAGAATTGATGAATTGACTGTTGCTAAAATAGCAAGATTATTATCTTATTATTCTGCAGACTGTTCTACAGTATAATAATTTAATTTTTTCTTTTTTTATTTATCTTAATTTTTTCATTTTTTTAATTTAATTAAAAATTTTTATTAATTTTCATATGGTGATTAAATGATTTCTAAAATTCTTAATGTTTTTAAGGCAATTAAAAGAAAATATTATACCTTTAGAGTGAAAAGGGTATCTTCATCATGTGGAAATGATTTAACCGTTAATGCTTATTCCTATATCACTCCAAAGACAAGCCTTGGAAACAATGTGAATTTCAATGGCATGAAAATTCAAGGAACTGCAAATGTAATTATTGGTGATAACTTTCACAGTGGAATCGAATGCATGATAATAACCGACAGCCATAATTATGAAGGTGAGGCCATTCCTTATGATGATACTGTCATCTCAAAAGATGTTGTCATTGAGGATAACGTATGGTTGGGAAATCGTGTGATCATACTTCCAGGAGTCACTATTGGTGAAGGAGCCATTATTCAGGCAGGAAGTGTTGTAGTCAAGGACATTCCAAAATATGCAATTGCCGGAGGGCATCCTGCTCAAGTCTTTTCTTCAAGGGATAAGGATCATTATGAGGAATTGAAAAAGGAAGGAAAGTTTCATTAGATAAAATTTTTTCTTTGTGCAAAAATTATTTTTTATTATCTATTTTTTATCTATTTTCCACATTAACACAATACTGATTTTTCACAAAAAAATTTCATTCAATTAAATTAATTCTAGCTATAATTTAATGAAGCAAATCTTTAAAGATTGCAATTTCTTTCATTGTCACTGCTTTTAAAATGAAGATGATTGCAAAGTATACAATTACTCCAACGGCTATGGATATCAAGACACTAATTAATCCAATCGGATGCATAATATATACAACTATTCCCATAATCGCTGATGCAATAAGAATCTTTGAAAGCTCTTTTATATTGAATGGCAATCTCATGGTCTTCTTGCTTGCAATTGCTGTTACAGCAAATGCCAAAATGTAGCAAAGAAGTGTGGCAATTGCAGCTCCAAGAATGTTCAAGTAAGGTATGAGCAATAGATTCAAGACTATATTTGAAATGGCCACTACAATCCATAACTTACCAAGAATCATTGTGTTCTTTTCCAAAATGAGAATATTGTTTGTAATTCCATACATTCCCATGAATATTGCTCCAAGACAAACGAAAGGAGTTACCATATATCCTCCAAGAGCTATCTCTGGAGTTGTGATAATGTATAGCAATGGCTTTGAAAGCACACTCATTCCTACAGCTGCAGGTATTGTCAGGAGCAAGTAATATTTCATGGAATAGCTAAGGTACTTGTCCACTTCGGCCATATCCCCCTTTTCATAATGTTCAGGCAGGACTGCCGGAAGGAGAACTGCAAAAGGTGAAAGGAACATAAGCAATATGCTTCCTAAAGCATATCCTGGTGAATAGCATCCCACTGCAACGGATCCTATAAGGATTCCGATTACATACTTGTCGCTTGAATCAACAACCCAACTGGATACATTGCTTGGAATTGTTGGAAGAGCAAAAGCAAGCTGTTCCCTTAAGTTTGACCATTTTCCTATTCCTATTCCAAGATATTTTACAATCAGGAATGCCATCATGATGAATACTGAAACATAACCTGTCAAAAGACCAAGCACTACAGTTTCAATGTCATATCCTGCATATGTGAGATAAATGCTTACGAATACTCCGATATAGCTTTGAAGAACCAGGAATAATGAGTATCTTTTCATTTGCTGGAATGTTCTGAAGAAGCTTATGAGCATAAGGTTCATACAGGCAAAGAATGAAATTATGGTTGTAATGTACAATACCTGCATGCTTCCATTGAATAATGTATTTGCAATTGTATTTCCAAAGATCAGGAACAATAGGCAAATGATTAATGTGGAAATGAATGTTAGGCTGATCATCGGATAGAAGGAGTCCTTGATCTTTTCCTTATCCTTTTCAGCGGAGAGGAATCTTACCATTGTGTATGGAAGACCAAGATTAGCAATGTTCGGAACAAGTGCGATTGTGGTGTTTACCTGCGCCCACATACCGTATTCCGCTGTGGTGAATGACTTTGTAATGATTGGAATAAAGATTAGGCTACTTAGAGAAATCAGGATGTTTGTGAGTCCCACCAAGCCTATCCTTTGTATAAATCGCACATATTCGCTCATTTAATCACTTATCGTTTGTTTTTTGTTATTATAAAATGAGTATGATTATTTTAAAATATCATTAAAAATAGTTTTATCAAAGTTTTTAAAGAAATAATCCTTATTATACTCCTTAAATTCTATTTCATTATTCTCATCTTTTATAATATAATCTATTAGTTCTTCACTATTTTTAACTTTTTTTACAATATTCTTTTCAATCAGATCATCTAAATATTCCACTCCAGGAACATCTATGATGAATGTTTTGCAGTTAAAGGCAAGTCCTTCGTATATTGCTGTAGAAAAGGCACCTATTTGATAATTGCTTTTTGCAAACAATTCGTATAATGGAGGTCGGCTTTCATCAATTACCTTGAAATTATCGAATTCAATTATCGCTTTGTTTAGGTATTCGTAGTTTTCCATCCAAGTTCCATATTCTCCAGGATGTAATTTATAAATGAATTGATAATTATTATTTTGATTATTATTCTGTTCATTATTTTGATCTTTATTTTCAGTATTGATTTTTTTAGCGGTCTCATAAGCCAATTCGGATAAGTATTTTCCAATGACCCCTTGTGAAATAAACAAGATATGTTTATTTTCATTTGCATGATTCTCTTCATTATTTTCTTTATTCTTATTTTCAGCCATTTTCATAAAAGTTTTTGAATTCTCTTCAAAATATGGGAAACCCATTGAGATAATCTTATCTTCAGCTATTGGGAATGGACATGCATTATTCCAATAATCCCCAAAACTCAGTATCTTATCTGGGAAGTATTCGATTTCCTTGATTTCACCATTGGATTTCATCGTATTTTCAGGGTAACTGTATCCTAAATGGTATGGGCTGATGGTTCCATGCTGAAGTTCTATGATTTCAACATTCATTTTCTTACAGGCTGCAAGCAATGCCTTGTTCTCATAAGCCACAACAAGGAAAACACATTTCGGATTTCTCTTTTGGAGAAGTTCAATATACTTCTTGTAATCATATTGGAAATTTAGAATGTGATCTTCCATGATTCTAAATAAGTCTATTTCAATTTTAAAAATAGTTTCAAGCTCTTGTTTTACATTATTGATTAATTGCTTTTCTTCTTCTGTAAAAGCCAATTTTCCCCTATTTCTTGTTTTATGGATAAATGAACCTAAAAGAATCCTGTCGTTGAATTTGACATGATTTTCCTTAATGTTATTACTGTTTCTAAAATGCTGATTCAGATAAGGGGATTCGATGGTTTCAAATGTTTTTCCATTTTCGTTCAATACATCTTTTAGGAAATAGCTGTAAATGTCCTGATATTCATCTTGGAATATGACTTTTCTAGGATGGTCGAATATCAGAGCATCAAGATTTTCATTTCCGCTTAAAGGATTTGATAGAATGCTGTTTTTGAGAAAAGGCAGGAATGAGTTTATCTTATCGAATAGAGAAAGACTGGACTGTTGGGCAGATTCAAAGACATTTGTCTTTCTGGTGATTTCGTAATATAAATACATTCTAATCAATTGCCAAGGATAGCAATCCTGAATCTCCTTATGATTCAACTCATATTTCTCTTCGAGATTCCAAATGTTCTGGCAAATTTCCTTTACTGTAAAAGTCATAAGAATTCCTTTATAAATTTTTAGCTCTTCTATTCTAGATATTCATATTTAAGCAATTCATCTTCCGCAATATTTATTTTAGCTTTTTTGCCAATCACATTTGCTATCTCACTTGGTGAAATTCCAGTTCCTGGCCTTTTATATGTGAGCATATCTTCTGTAATTTCACTTCCTTCTTTTATTTCTTCTTTTGCAATAATGGAACGTCTAGCTTGTTTTCTTGATTCTCCTTCACACGGTAGGGGGACCTTATCATATTGTCCGTTGATTGTTTTGATAAGATCGATGTTCTTTTTGAATTTTCTAATGTCATCAGGATCCATTCCATGATAGTGATCATTTCCTTGAAGTGTTTTATCCAATGTGTAATGCTTTTCAAGGATGCTTGCCCCATAAAGATAAGCGGTTGTCAGAATGAGCATATTTTCATCAGGCTTTGTATGGTCTGAGTAGCCTATCTCATAGTTAGGGTATAGGTCTTTAAGGTTCTTGATCATCAATAGGTTTGCATCAGCATTGTCTGTCGGATAGGAAAGAACACAGTGCATGATTCCTATTCCCGCTTCTCCATTGGTGTATTTTTCATTGGTCTTCTCGATGGTTTCAATGGCAAATCTTATCTCATCAAGATTTGAAGCCCCTGTTGAAATGATAATGTCTTTTCCCTTTTCAGCTATTCTTTTGATGAAAGGAATGTTTGTGAGATCTGATGAGGATATCTTATAGACATCCATGAATTCATCCAAATAGTCAATGGAGTCGAAATCAAAAGGTGTTGATAGGAACATGATTCCAATTTCGTTGCAGTAATCGGCTATTTCCCTGTATTCTTCCTCTCCAAAGGAATCGAATTTCTTGAATAATTCGTATTGTGATTGGGTTGGCTCCTCATTTGTATCCCAATATGCTGGAGAGTTTTTAGAAGCTATTGTATCTGCCTTATAAGATTGGAATTTAACTGCATTGCAACCTGCATCCTTTGCTTCCTTCACCATTAATTTAGCCGCATCCATATTGCTTATGCTTTCCTTTTTGGCAATATCGTAGTAGTTTACCCCAATTTCAGCTATTAAAAATGGCTCTTCATTGAATATGCTCATATTTTCACCTTTTTTGATTCCATTCTAATCGATTCAAATTTAATTTATAAAAATTATTTATTTTCCTCTTCCCATTCCTTATATGATTGTTTAATAAGCCTTTTAATATTGTCAAATCCATGTTTCAGATCTATTTCACTCATTCTCCTGTTCATTTCCTTCCTTAATTGATAATCTTCAATTGTGCTTTCAAAGGTTTCTTTGATTTCTTCTTTAGAACATTCGCTTCCTAAACCTAAATTGATGAATCCGTTTTCCACATTTCCAAAGATGTGGCTCAGTTCCCTTTCGTTTTGACAAAGGCAAATGCACGGAACGCCCAGGGAAGCTATTTCATACATGGTTCTTCCTGCTGAAGTGAATATCAGGTCAGCATCGTGCATATGCTCGCTCATGTTCTTGACGTTTTCATAGATTTCTATTCTTTCATTATCCTTGTATTTCTCTTGAATTTCCTTTTTGTTTGCATAGCCAAGACCTAAAATAATCTCAATCTTGTTTTTGTAATTGCTTTCCAATATTGATTCAAGAACCTTTTCTGTGAGATTATTTGGGTCTGTTCCTCCAAAGGTAAGGAGAACCTTATCCACTTCCTCTTCAATTTCCTTGAATGATTGGTAGTAGAATTCATCCTTTAGAATATAATACTTATGTCCTGAGTAGAGATTCTTAAGAGGTATCTTATGTTCATACAATGCATCAAAGACCATATGGGCATATTTCACTCCTCCCCCAACATCTTCGAAGTTCACTATGAAAAATCCTTTGTCCCTAAGGGTTTTTGTGTACTTGGAGTTTGTATTGAGGATGTCGTTGATTACAATATCCGGGTCATACTCAACTATTTTCGCTATGATTTCATCTTTTGCTTCATCCTCTGCCTTTTTTCCTTCACCTTTGGCGCTGTTATGGGTTATGTAAGGGTAGTTATTGTTTCTTACAACTTCAATTCCCAAAGGCTGTGCCTCATCAAGAAGGAACATCACTTCATGATTGACCAATTTTGAAGCTATTGAGAGAGCTCTGTAGATGTGTCCTGTTCCGATTTCATGAGATGCATCAGCTTTAATCAGGATTCTCTTCTTCTTTAGGATTCTTTCAGCCACCCACCAGTCTTCATAATTGTCTATGTCAATGCTTTCCTGTTTGGAGATTTCAATAAGTCCGATATTATCTCCAAGGCGGCTGTTTTCCTTAACGAATTCTCTTTTTGTTGCAAAGATGCTTCCAGTTTCCTTAAATGCCTTTGGCAGGTATTGCCTGTTCACTCTTTCCTTGTAAAGTGGGAAATACTTTTTGTTTTCTTCATCGTATCCCCAACTTAAGTGCCTGTCGTCAACAACGCTTATTATTGTGTCATAATATTCATTCTTATCTGATTGGTCATCTCTGTCAATTGGGTTTAATAATGTTTCAATAGCTAAATCCAAGGTTTTTGTCTTAAGAAGTGGGGAAGTAGGCTGTACTGTGATAACAAGGTCATATTCATAATTGAGTTCATTTTCCTTTTGAAGTGTGGCATCGTAGATAACCGGATCAAGTGGAATTGAGTCTTCTGCAAGATTTCCATCTCTCTTTATTGTTTCCGCGCCGAATTTTTCTGCAATGAACTTGATTTCATTGTCATCGGTTGTTACAATGACATCATCAACATATTTTGATGCCTTTCCCATCTCTATTGTATGTGCTATAAGTGGCTTTCCTCCAAGCAAGCGTATGTTCTTGCGGGGAATGCCTTTTGAGCCTCCTCTAGCAGGAATTACAACTAAAATTTTATTATCATTATACATTTTAAAACCTTTTAGCCATTGATTATAATTCATTAATTAGTAAATTTTAAAAAATATTATTAATTAAGACAAACTAATAATAGTATATTATTAATTAATATTAAATTTTATTAATTATAAATAAATTAATTAAGAAATAAAAAATAAGAAATTAAAAACAAATTTCAAAACAATTTTTTAAAATGAAATTTTAAAAGAGATTTCAAAACAAATTATAAAATTAATTTGATAATTTATTATTTAAAAGAATTTAAGGTGTTATGATGGCTAGCGTAAAAGAGATGGCTGATACTTTAATAAAAAGGATAAATGATTTAGCTACTCCTGTTAAGATTATGCATGTTTGCGGTTCTCATGAGCATACCATTATGGAACACGGTATTAGATCTTTGCTTCCTCCTGAAGTGGAGATTGTGGCAGGCCCTGGATGCCCTGTATGTGTTGTTCCTTCAAGAGAAATCGATGAGTGCCTCCAATTGATTGAAAAGGGCGTTACTGTAACTACCTTCGGAGACATGTTAAGAGTTCCTGGTTCCAACGGCTCTCTTGCAGAAGCTAAGGCAGAAGGGGCTGATGTGAGGGTTGTTTATGGTATTCCAAATGCAGTGGAGATTGCAGAGAAGCTGGACAATGATGTTGTATTCATGTCTGCAGGTTTTGAAACAACCGCTCCTGCAACTGCATCTGAATTATTGAAGAAACCTCCTGAAAACTTTTCAATCGTTTCTTGCCACAGATTGATTCCACCGGCTATTGACTTTTTAATCAATTCCGGTGAGACCAACTTGAACGCATTGATTGAACCTGGACATGTATGTACAATATTGGGAACCGAACCCTTTGAAAAATTCTCCACTGAATACGGAATTCCTCAAGCCGTGGCAGGATTTAATCCATTGGATATCCTGATGTCCGTTTATATGATCTTAAGGCAAATTCATAATGGAACTCCTAGGATTGACAATGAGTATAAGCGTGCTGTAAGGACTGAGGGAAATGTCATTGGAAAGGAAATGATGGATGAGGTTTTCCATGTTGAAAGCAGAGAATGGAGAGGTTTCCCTAAAATCCCAGATTCCGTATTGGAAGTCAATGATGAGTTTGCCCAGTGGGATGCAAGGAAGAAATACGATATTGAAGTGAAGGATGTTACTGAAGCTCCAAAAGGCTGCATTTGCGGTCCTATCTTAAGGGGTATGGCTAAACCAACCGATTGTAAACTGTTTAGAAAGGCATGCAATCCGATGCATCCGATTGGTGCATGTATGGTAAGTAAGGAAGGAACCTGTAATATTGCTCACAGATATAGCAGATAAATTATTGGTTAGGAATTAATTTTAAAAATTTTTAAAATATTTTTAATATAATTTTAATTAAGTCTAATATTTTCTTTAATAAAGTGGTTTTTATGGTAAATATAGAAGCGATAGCTGTAGATGTCGATGGAACAATTACAGACGGCAGAAGAAGGGTCTGTCATAGTGCATTGGATGCCCTTCGTAAGGCTGAAGATGCAGGAATTCCAGTAATCATTGCCACCGGAAACATTTCACACTTCACCTATGCGGTGGCTACACTTGTCGGAACCACTGGAGGAATGATTTGTGAAAATGGTGGGGTTATCTATCATGACGGATACAATGACAATAGGGTAATTGTTTTAGGAGACATCTCCAAGGCTCAGAAGGCTTATGACTTTTTGCTTGAAAAATTCGGTGAAGACATTCCATTTAAGATTGTAGAGGATTCCGATGCAAGGGTTTCTGAAATCTGCTTCTATAAGAACATGGACTCAGAGCCACTTAAAGAGCTGCTTGCAGACTTTGATGTGGAAGTCTATGACAGCGGATTTGCTCTTCACTTGACAGATCCTGCAGTCGATAAAGGGACAGGGCTCGTTGAATTGGCTAAGCTTTTGGATTTCAATATTGAAAATATAATGTGCGTCGGTGACAGTGAAAATGATATTGATTTCCTGCGTGCCGGCGGATTTAAGGTTGCAGTGGCCAATGCATGTGATGAGCTAAAGGAAATTGCCGATTATGTATGTGAGAATAAGTATGGTGATGGAGTGGCGGAAGCCATTGATAAATTTGTTTTTAATATAAAATAAGGTTCTTTAAGATTATTGTGTGATAATATGTTATATGAATTGGCTGAAGAGGCAAAAAGGGAAATTTCAAAGTATTCAGATGATTATGAAATCTATTTGGAAAATGCTGAATTGCTGCAATTGGATTCTCAAAAGACCGATTTGAATTTTGCTAAAGAGGAAATCAGCTTAGGCATTGGAATAAGAGTCATTAAAGACGGTTCCGTAGGTTTTGCTTTCACATCTGATATGGGTGAAATAGCAAAGACTTGTGAAAATGCATATTTGAACTCAAAGCTTAATTCAAAAGATGAAAATTTCTCTTTTGCAGAAGTTCAAAAATTGCCTAAAATCAAGGGGACTTTTGATAAGAAATTTCAGGATATTGATTTGAATGAACTTACAAGTTCCCTAAAAGCTGTTTTGAATTGCATTGATGATAATGGATGTCAAACCACTTCTGGTGGATTTTCAGCAGCAGAAGGGGAAGTCTTGATTGTAAATTCCAATGGTGTTGAAGCATATGACAAATCCACTGGATTTGCATTGGGAGTTTCAATAAATGCCCTAAAGGATGGCGATTTGGCAACAGCTTACGACTCCGTTTCTTCATGCCTTTATGATTTGGATGGCATAAAATTAGCTGAAGACCTATGTGATTTGGCAAAATCCTCTTTAGGCGGAGACCATATTGAAACTTCAGATAAGGATGTTGTATTGGATTATCATGCAGTTACCGGTTTGCTTTCCACATTCATGAGCGGTTTCAGTGCAGATAATGTTCAAAGGGGAAGGTCAAGGCTTGCAGACAAGATAGGTGAGAAGATAGTCTCTGAAGGCCTTTCTATTTATGATGACGGAACAGTTGATGGAGGTTTGAACTCTGGAGTCACTGACGATGAGGGAACTGCTTCAAGAAGGACTGCCTTGGTTGAAGATGGTGTTCTTAAAGGATATCTATATGATATATATACTGCCAATAAGGATGGTGTGAAAAGCACTTCAAATGGATTTAGAGGCTCTTATGCAGGAACCCCTTCCGTAAGCGGCTCAAACATTATCTTTGATTTCAAAGACCGTGTGGCAGAAGATGAAATAAGAGATGCATTCCTGGTGACTGATGTCTTAGGTGCACATACAGCAAATCCAATCACTGGTGACTTTTCAGTTGAAGCAAGCAATTCTTTCATAATTGACAATGGTGAAAGGAAACCTATTAAAAAGGCTATGATTTCCGGAAATATCTATGACTTATTAGGTGATGCGGTAGCTGTAGGTGATGAGACAAAGCAAAGAGGATCTTTTATAATTCCTAAATTGCTTTTGCATGATGTAAGAGTTGTAGGAAATTAGATCAAACTTTAAAAGTTTGATCAAATTATTCTTTTTTTATTTTTATTAGATATTTTTAAATCTTGCATTGATTTTTTTATCCAATTCCTTTATTTTCCTATCAATTCTTTTATTGTCTGTCTTATAGACTTTTGATACTTTTTTATTGATTTCCTTTTCCTTTTTCTTTAGGTTCTTATTGTATTTGGAAGTTTTTTCATTAAAGGCATCTTGGATAAAGTTTTCAAGCTCATCTTGAGATGAAAAGTCTGCAAAGTTTTTTTCTATTATCTTATCTACCTTTTCATTTAGTTCTTTCTCTTCTTTTTTAGTTAATTTCTTGTTTTTCCCTCTAGCCATAATTCCAACCTCTTTCTAGCAGATAAAGAATTATTTATAAAGACTTATTTTATAAAGAATTATTATAATATAGTGCAAATGGGTAATTATCCCATTTTAATGACTGGCAATTGTATTTCAGTTACCATATCATCTTCATTTTCAACTTCGTATTTGTTTTTTATGTAAACTTCCTTTGGAGATCCGATAATATCATATTTGTTTTCAATGGAATATTCTGCCATAATGTTATAGGTTTCCTGAATATTGTCCAAGCTTCCGTTATGGATTCCGGACAATACTTTGTGTTCAATGATGTTTACGATTCTTATTTCCTCAGTTTCATCAGGGTCTAATTCTGGGTTGATTGGAATTCCCACATCGTAAACGACTTCATTTTCCTTTGCGGTTCTTGGGTTATTGTAGAATATTGCAAACAATTCTCCAACTGTTTCGATTTCTTCAACCTCAACCCAACCGGTCAATTTGGAAATCAGGACTTCCATGTCATTCAGGGAGCCTTTATAATTCATGATAGCTACTTTTTGATCTTCAATTGTTTTTTCTTTAATTTCCATGTTTACACCTATAGTTATAATAATATATCTTTCTTATGGATTTTATTTTAAAAATATTTGATTTTTAATTTTGACTTTTATTTAATTAAAGAGAATTACTTCAACTTCCTCTCCTTCTTCAAGCAGTTCAGTTTGCTTGGAAACCTTTGTGTATCCTGCTGCACTTGCAAGTGAGAATATGGCTCCGGAATCCTTAAAGATTGGGATTACAGTGTCCTCTTCCACTCTAACCAATTGATATTGCATTCTTCCGATTGGTGAATGGATTCTTCTGGCTAAAGTTCCCTTTATTGTTTTCTGCTCTTCATCATCTTTGTATCCTGCCAATTTCTTGATGGCCGGTGCAACAAATACGTTGAATATTACAATTGCAGATACAGGATTTCCAGGAAGTCCAATGACTATCTTTCCGTCAACCACTCCAAGAATGGTTGGCTTTCCAGGCTGGACAGTAATTCCATGAATGTAAACTTCCCCAAGTTCATCTAGGATATGTCTGATATTATCCCCGACACCTGCAGATGTTCCTCCGGAACATAATAAGATGTCGCATTCCTTCAATGAGTCTTGAATCTTAGCTTTCAAATCATCATAAACATCTTTAACGATGCCTAAGCATTCTCCTTCTCCACCGCAATTATCTACGCCAGCCTTAATCATTTCACTGTTCACATCGTAGATCTTTCCAGGCTTCAGTTCTTCCTGATTGGTCAATAGTTCGTTTCCGGTTGAGATGATTCCTACTTTAGGCTTTTTATACACTTCAACGGTGTCAATTCCTTGAGCAGCTATAACTCCTATTTTAGGTGGGTTTAGCAGGATGTTTTCCTCAAGAATGGTCTGTCCCTTTTTAACGTCTGAACCTTTTTGGCCAATGTCCTGGGAAGGTGTCACGCTTGTCAATATTTCAATTTCGTCCTCTGCAAGTTCACTGTTGTCCTCAGGCTTGTTGGAGAACTCTACCATCACAACTGCATCCGCTCCTTCTGGAATCGGTGCACCTGTGCTTATTTCCACGCATTTGCCAAGTTCAACGGTTTTGTCGGTAAATGAACCTGCTTCTAAAAAGTCAATGACCTTGAGTTTTTTAGGATTTTCCTCATTAACGCCGAAGCTATCCTCTGCCTTAATTGCAAATCCATCCTTCAATGATCTGTTGAATGGAGGAAAATCGATTTTGCTTTCAATTTTGCTGAATGTGATTCTATTGTTGCTTTCTGCTATATCGATTATTTCTGATTGTGGAGTATAGTATTCATCAAATTTTTCATTTATGATTTCCTTTGCTTCATCTACTTCCTTTATCTTTAAAAATTCTACACCCATTGTATTACCTTTTAAGTTTTAAAAATTGTTTTAGAAAATTTATTTTAGAAAAATTATATAATTATAATATATTTTTTGATATATTTATATTATGTTTATATTCTGTATTTTTGCATCAAAAATTCCTCTGAAAAATCAAAACCTTTATAAATTATCTTGTTAGTATTTATATTAAGAAATATATAATATATAATAATAAATTATTTGCTGAATTTCTAAACAATAATTTTTACGATTATTTGTTAATATTTTTGAATATTGTTTAATCGAATATTAATTATTTTTAAATGATTTATTAAAATGATGTGTTATTAAATAATTTTGGAGAATGAGTAGGAGGAGAATTTTTGAGTAAACCACAAAATAACGATCAACAAGAATATAGAAGAGTGCGCACTCCTAGAAAAGGTGAAATTCCAGGAGTCGTAGAACAGATTATGGGTCATGGAAAAATTAAAGTAAGATGTGCTGACGGCAATATCAGAATGACACGTATTCCTGGAAAAATGAAAAAGAGAATCTGGATACGTGAAGGTGATGTGGTTCTTGTAAAGCCATGGGATTTCCAATCAGACCAAAAGGCTGATGTGATTTGGAGATACACAAGAACTGAATCCAACTGGCTTGAAAGAAAAGGTTATTTAACTATGTAAATCAGCTATCGCTAATGAATAGCTAATGATTTACTTTTTTTATTAATAATTTTCAATGCCTTTACTTTCTATTTTTACTTTTTTTCATTTCTTATTATTTTAAACTCTTTTTGTCAATTCTAATTTTAAAATGGTGTTTTTATGGAAGAAGATCCAAGAATGGCTGATGCTGATATTGAACTTTTGGATGAGGAACTCTTAGAAGAGGGACTTATGGAAAATGAACTTTTGGATGAGGATTCAATAGAGGATGAATCTGACGAAGAAGTCATGGATGAAAATCCAAGAGTGGCTAAGGCGGATGCAGAAGTTCAAAAGTTGATTTCCCAAAAGAGAATCAAGGATTCTGATGATAGGAAGGTATCCAGTGAAATATTCGACAAGGCAACATTGCAGGTACTTTACAAATTGGCCAATCAGGGTTATTTGGATGTCTTGAATGGTGCCATAAGCACTGGAAAGGAAGCCAATGTATTGAAGGGAATAAAAGATGACGGTTCAATTGTTGCTGTCAAGATTTATAGGATAGCCACTTCCGATTTTAAGAAAATGCAATATTACATTGCGGGAGACCCTCGTTTCAATGTGAGGTCAAGCAATAAAAGGCAATTGATCAATAATTGGGTCAATAAGGAATATAGGAATCTGACAAGGCTTAGGGATGCAGGAGTAAAGGTTCCAGAGGCAATAACAAGCCTGAACAATGTATTGATAATTGAATTCATTGGCGATGGTGCTGGAAATCCTTCACCAACCGTTAAGAACTTGCCTCCTCAAGATCCAAATGACTTTTATGAGAAGTTGGTGGACCAGATGGATAAGTTCATCAATAAGGCAAATCTGATTCATGGTGACCTGTCAAGCTATAATATTCTAAATCATTATGAACAGCCTGTGATTATTGATGTTTCCCAATCTGTTGTAAAGGACCACATAATTGCAAGGGAATTGCTTGAAAGGGACATCAAGAACATCAGCTTTGAATTTTCAAAAATGGGTGTGGACACTTCCATTGAAGACTTGACTAATCGTTTGATTAAAGACTAATCAAAAAGAGAGAATCAATGAAAAAATTAATTTATAATCTATTCTTAGGAGAATTCTTGAGAATATTAGTTTTCAAATGCTCTTAGGAAATCTATTTTTTATATACATTAAAGAAATATTTTTAATGTTCCAATAGGTTTCCATTATGAGCATTTTTTATTTTATCAAAATATTTATTAAATTTAATCTAAATATTTAATATATAATTGTGTATAAAAATTTTTAAAAAATCAAAGAGGTGAATGAATTGCCGGAAACCGATTATCTCAAAGTTCCTGCAGATAGAGTGGGTGCTTTGATTGGAACAAAAGGAGAAACCAAACAATTAATTGAAAATGCAACCAATACTCATTTGGATATTGATAGTGAGGACTGTACTGTAGCTATTTATCCTAATGAAAATATGGAAGATCCTCTTGGTGTATGGAAAGCAAATCATATTGTAAAAGCTATTGCTCGTGGATTCAATCCTCGTGTAGCATTAAAATTAAATAAGGATGACATTTATTTGGAAATAATCAAATTGCCTTTGTATGTAGGCAAATCCAAAAAGGCGATGGCAAGATACAAGGGCAGAATCATTGGAAAAGATGGAAAAACCAGAGAGATAATTGTAGATATGGCTGAAGTGGATATGGCTATTTATGGCAAGACTGTTTCATTGATCGGCGAACTTGAAAGTGTGATGATTGCTAAGGAAGCAGTTGAAATGATTCTCAATGGATCAAGGCATAAATCCGTCTATGCATTTTTGGAAAATAAGAAGAACGAACGTAAAATGAAAGAGTTCAAGGAAGTCGTTGGAATTGAAAGGGATGAGATTCAATTCCGTGATGACTTAGACTAAGAATTTTTTATTTTACTTTTTAATAATCTTATCTTCATCTTCTTTTATTTTTTCTTTTTATTTTCTCATTTTTTCATTTTTTTCTAATTTTTCTATTTTTTATTTCTATTTTCTCATCATCACAATTTAATTTTTCAATCAATTTCTATTTTTACAATTTGGTATTGTTTCTATTGCTTCGAATCAATTTTCTTAATTAATTGTTATTTTTCATTAAAGATATATGTATGGTTTAATATTTTTTAACGATATTTTTTGATGTGATGTAATTTAATTATATTTAGCCTAAATTTTTATGCAATGTGGTGTATGTTCCATTAAAATTTTTGTAGTAATTGAAAACTTTTATATACTTTCAACAACATATGTATATATAGTGATATATTTACTATAGTTTTGACACATTTTTGTATTTATTTGATTATTAGTTTGTCTAAAATTTTAGTAATTTTTTCATTTTTATATAAAAATTTTCCATAAAAATAACTTTTGTTTAATTTTAATAAAATTTTCACAAATATCGAAGATTTTTTTAAAAATTTTACAATTTTATGATTACATTACCATGTAAAAAGATTTGTTATTGTATATTGGATTTGTATTTTTAATGGGAATTTTTATGAATTGAATTAAATAAACTGTCAATTTATTATTTTAATTAATTATAATTTGCTTAATTAATTAAAAACTATGTAAAGGAAGTTTAATTTGTCTCAACAAGCACAAGAACTCTTTGAGAATTTTGACCAATTGACTCCATCAGAGTTCTTTAGAAAAAATAAACAGATGTTAGGATTTTCCGGTAAGATCAGATCACTTACTATTGTTTTCCACGAATTGATTACAAACAGTTTTGACGCTGCTGAGGAAGCAGGTATATTGCCGGAAATCAGAATTGATTTAAAGCAACTCGGAAAGGAACATTATCTTTTAAGACATTCAGATAATGGTCCAGGTATTCCTGAGGAATTTGTAACTCAAGTATACTGTCAGATGTTTGCAGGTTCCAAATTCAGAAACATTCAATCAAGAGGGCAACAAGGTTTAGGTTGTAGTGGTTGTGTGCTTTTATCCCAGATGACTACCGGTGAGTCCACCCATGTAATTTCCGGATGGAGAGAGGATGGTGAACTTAAAGGGGTCAAAATGGAATTTAAGATGGATGTAAAGAACAATGTCGGGGATGTTATCAAGACTGAGCATTTCACTCCTGAAAGCACTGGTGTCTGTATCCAGCTCCATTTCAAGGAAGTATCCTATTCATTGGCTGAACAGGGTGCATTCGAGTACATTCGTAGAACCATGATCGCTAACCCTCATGCAAAGATTACCTTTAGAGATCCGAAAGGACACAAATACATCTTTAAGAGAGCTGCAGAGATTGTTCCAGTCTTGCCTAAGGAAGTATTACCTCACCCTAAAGGTGTTACTGCAGATGACATTACTCACATTGCAAAGACCACAGATAAGAGAAACTTCAAAAGCATGTTGACCACTTCCTTATCAAGAATGTCTTCCAAGAAAATCAAAGAGCTTCAGGACATTACCGGAATTGACATGAAAAAACGTCCGAAAAACATGACTTGGGCTGAAGCTGAAGCTATTGTTGAAGCATTTGGAAAAATGAAATTCATGGCTCCTCCTACTTCCGGACTTATTCCTATTGGTGAAGAGCAAATTGAAAAGGGTATGAAATTGATATTGAAGCCTGAATTCATCACTACCATAACAAGAACACCAGTTACCTATAAAGGTGGTGTGGCATTCATTGTTGAAGCAGGTATTGCTTACGGTGGAGATGCCGGTAGAATTGTCAATGAACAAAGAAAATCTGAAATACTAAGGTTTGCAAACAGAGTTCCATTGACTTTCGATGCAGGAAGCTGTGCCATTACAGAGGCATTGAAATCCATTGACTGGAGAAGATACGGTCTTAGAGACTTGGACAACACTCCACTTACCTTATTTGTAAACATCATTTCAACACAAGTTCCTTACTTGTCTACAGGTAAGCAGAGTATTGCTCCAGAACCTGAAATCGTTCATGAAATCAGACAGGCTACCATGAAAATAGCAAGAAAACTTCAAAGACATATCAGATCCAAAAAGGCCGAAAAGGAAAAGGCAATGAGGTCCAAGATATTTGAAGACTATGTTCCTGTCATCATTGAAGAGGCAGCATCACTTGCTGAAACTGAGGTTCCTGATTACAAGCCGGTTCTCGCTAAAGTGACAAGAAGAGCATTGGCAGAATTGATGGGCGAAAAGGTTGAAGAAGAGATAGAAGAGGAAGACTACGTCGATTCCTTGCTTGAAGAGCTTGACGAATTCGGTCATGTGGTTGACAAGGAACATTCAAGCCGTAAGGATAGGGTTCAGGAATCTGACTTGGATGAAGCATTCCTGGATGATGAAAAACCTAGGAAGAAAAAATCCAAGAAAACCGAACAGTCTACATTGTTTGACTCAGAAGATTTGGAGGAATGATTAGATGGCTGAAGAAACTACTACTCATAAACATACTCACAAAGAGCAAAGAAGACAATACACTTTCAATAAACTAAAATCTTTTGGTCAAGAGATCATTGAGGATGTTGAAAAGGAAAAGGTGCCTACCTTAAGAATTCCTTCTAGAGGTACCGGTAATATTGTTTATGACCCAGATAAACGTTATTATATTCTTGGAGACAGATATGGTAGAAGATCTCTTGGTAATGTAAAGCAAATCAGAAAATTAGGACAAATGGTTTATGTTGCTAATTTCTGTAAAGACTTGGTATTAAGGGATAAGACTGCAACTATCAGGGAAATGTATTATATCTCTGAAGGTTGGGGTATTGAATTCAATAACCAACAGGAATCCAACATCGTAGGTGAAGACTTGGAAGTTGCATTAGGTGCAACCCGTGAAGATTTAGGATTAATGCCTGAAGAAGACGGTGCATCCGTTTATGGAGATATCACCTTGCTTGATGGTGAGTTTGAAATCAATGCAGCAAGAGCAGGTAAATCCGGTTATACCATTTCACCAACTATTGACCAAGTTGAATTATTGGATTGTGGCGCTGACTTTGTGCTTGCAGTGGAAACCATGGGGATGTTCCACAGGTTAGTTCAAGAGGATGCTCATAATAGGTTCAATTGTTTGATTGTTGGTCTTAAAGGTCAAGCAGCTCGTGCTACAAGAAGATTTATTAAAAGGGTAAATGAAGAATTAGGCCTTCCAGTCTACATCTGTAACGACGGAGACCCTTGGGGATTCCACATCGGACAGGTAATCATTTCCGGAAGTGCAAAATTAGCTCATGTAAAT
The DNA here is from genome assembly GCF_017410345.1 of Methanobrevibacter sp. Taxonomy (NCBI): domain Archaea; kingdom Methanobacteriati; phylum Methanobacteriota; class Methanobacteria; order Methanobacteriales; family Methanobacteriaceae; genus Methanobrevibacter; species Methanobrevibacter sp. The sequence continues at coordinate 7,585 of NZ_JAFQQZ010000022.1, read as the reverse complement.
CATGATTTGGCTACTCCTGATGCTAAGTTCTTGGGAGTAACTGCTACCGATATCATTGAATATGATCTTCCAACAGATCCATTGAAGGATATCGATGTATTAAGATTGAAAGAGCTTTCAAAAGACCCAAGGTATCAAACTGATTTCTGGCAAACCGAGATTAAGAAAATGCTTAAGATTGGTAAAAAGGCAGAACAGCAATCTTTCTCCAAATATGGTCTTGAATATGTAGTAGACACATATTTCCCAGAGAAATTACGTCAGTTTGGCCAATTATAATAAATTAATTTTTTAATTAATTTATTTCTTTTTTCTTTTTTATATTAATTTTAACTATTTTGATCTTTTTTCATTGTTTTCACTATTTTTTATTCTTGATTTTTAAAACCTTCTATTTTTAAAACATTCTTAATTTTTAAAATTTTCATTCACAATTTTTCAAAACATTTATATACTAGTTTGTTCTAACTATAATTATGTATACCCATAGGGGTATAACATTAATTTAAGGTGGTGTAATTTTGAAACAATGTATGGATTTGGATAATCTTCATAGAAGAATAAACAAAATTATCGGTCAATTAAATGCTATTGATCGTATGATAGAGGAAGATATTCCTTGTGAGAATATTTTAATGCAAGTAAACGCTTCCAAATCTGCTTTACACAAAGTAGGATCTATTATAGTAGAAGGACACCTCGAAAATTGTATTAGAAATGCAATTGAAGCTGGTGAGAGTGATGAAGCAATAAATGATGTTTCTACAATATTGGAATATTATTCAAGATTATAAGTTAAATTGTTATGGGATTAAACTTGATTTTTAATTCCTAACAATTTAATTTTTTTTCAAATACTTAGTATACCTATAAGGGTATACCTATACTTTATATGATTTCAATAAAAAATTGGGAGGCCATAAAATGAATATCAAAAAAATTTTCTCTAACAATAATGAAAAAACTTTTATTGATTTTAAAAGACCTAATTTAAGAGTTAAAGACTTCTTCCAAGATGGAGAAAAGAGAGACATTGTATTTATTTTAATTTCCATTGTCTCAGCAATATTAAGTGTAATAGGAACAGACCTATTTAGATTTGATTTAATTTGGATAGCAATAATATTTTGTGGTTTTCCAATATTTAAAGAAGCAATAATGGGTCTTTACAGAGATTTTGACATAAGAGCAGATGTTCTTGTATCTGTTGGAATAATTTCTTCAATTCTCATTGGGGAATTATTTGCAGCAGGAGTTATTGCTATTATTATGGCAATTGGTGGTTTTTTAGAAGAGTATACTGTTTCTAAAACAAAAGCAGGAATTAAAAAGCTCATTGATTTGAATCCTAGCAATTGTACTCTAGTAATAAATTATAACAGAACAAATGAAAATGAAATAGTTGTTCCATCTAATTTGATTAAAGCAGGAGATATTATAAAGGTTGTTCCAGGTGAAACTGTCCCAGTTGATGGTGTGATAATTAGCGGAGAATCTTCAATAGATCAATCTTTACTAACTGGGGAGTCTATACCTATAGACAAGATAGTTGGTGATGAAGTTTTTAGTGGAACTATAAACCTTTTTGGTTCTTTTATAATGAAAGCTACTAAAAAAGGAGAGGACAGCTCTCTTCAAAAGCTAATTAAATTGGTCGAATCTGCAAATCCGGAAAATGCAAAAGTTGTTAGGGCCGCAGATAAATGGGCAACTTTAATAGTTGTTATTGCATTTATTTGTGCAGTTTTAACATTAATCTTTACAGGGGAGATTATTCGTGCTGTTACTGTTTTAGTAGTATTCTGCCCTTGTGCATTGATATTGGCTACTCCAACAGCTATCATGGCATCAATTGGTAATTTAACTAAAGTAGGGATTTTAGTTAAAGAGGGAATTTCTATAGAGAAACTGGCAAAAATAGATCAAATGATCTTTGATAAAACAGGCACCTTAACTTATGGCAAACCAGTTGTTACAAAAATACTAAAGTATGAGGAAGAAATAAGTGAAAAAGACTTAATTCATTTGCTTGCTTCATTGGAAAGTCCTTCTGAGCATCCTTTAGCTAAAGCAATTGTAAAATATTATAAGAATAATAATAAGGAAAACCTAGAAAAAGTATCCAATTTTGAAATGATTATTGGAAAAGGAGTAAAGGCTAATTTAAATGATAGTATTCTTTGTGCAGGTAATGTGGATTTCTTAAATTCATTAGATATTGATATTCCTAATGATTTCATAGATGAAAATATCTCAGAATGTTTAAGTATTGGATCAACTCCAATCTACCTTGGAAGAGATGGAAAATTATTAGGGGCAGTGATACTATCTGATATTTTAAGAGATGATGCAGCGGAGCTTATTAATCAATTGGATAAATTAGGTATAAGTTCTACTTTACTCACTGGAGATAATAGGAATGCTGCAGAACATATTGCTTCAGAGCTTGCTATTGATGATTTAAAATATGATTGCATGCCTGAAGACAAGATTTCTAAAATTAAGGATTTCCAATCTGGCAATCATATGGTTGCAATGATTGGGGATGGAATAAATGATGCTCCTGCTTTAAGACAAGCAGATATTGGTATTTCTATGGGTGGTGTAGGTAGTGATATCTCAATTGAAGCATCCGATGTTTGTCTAGTTAGTGATGACATTAAGCATATTCCACATTTAATTGCACTTTCTAGAAAAACTATCAAGACAATTAATATTGGAATTGCATTCGCTTTAGGTTTAAATATCATAGCTACAATACTTGCGGCATTAGGATATTTAGGTCCAATTGGCGGCGCATTTGTTCATAATATTGGTTCTGTAATAGTTGTTATTTATTCATCTTTGCTTTTAAGATTCCAGTATTAATACATAATTAAATTTATTTTAATTTTTTTATTTTTTCTTTTTTTTAATTCATTTAAAAAATTTTATTAATGATACAATTCAAAATTTATTTAAATAAACTCTAATTTTTAAAAATATTTTATGGTCTGAAGTGATTTAATGATTAGTTTAGATGAATTGAAAGAAGAAATCTATGATTTAACAAAGGATTATAAAAACTTTAAATTTGAATATATTGACACAGGCACTATTGTAGTGGAACCTTGGACAAGACTGAAATGTCAATTTGGATGTCCGAATTATGGCAGAACATTGGTGTGTCCGCCATACACCCCAAAGGCAGAAGAATTTCTTGGAATGGTGAATTCATATAAAACAGCTATTTTATTTGAAATCAGTTTAGCCTCTATTGAAGATGATATTGGGGGAATAACTAAAATATCTGTTGATATAGAAAATCTTTGTGCTCATTTTGGATATTATAAAGCATTTGGAATGGGTGCTGGTCCTTGCATGGTCTGCAAATCTAAAGGTGAGGAATGTAATCTGGAGGAATGCAGGTATCCAAATGAAGCTCGCCCATCAGGTGAAGCTTGTGGTATAGACATTCATAAAACCATTGAAAACAATGGATATGAAATTTTAGGAATAGATGAAGAGAATAACAGCTATTTCTGTTATGGCATAGTTTTATTAGAATAAAACAAATATTCTATTCCTTTCTTTCCTTTTTTTAAGCCAATTTTCATGATTAAATATCAAATTATATATAGATTAAATAATAAATCTTAAATTATATAATATTGAATTTAATTTTGTATAAATTTAATACTCTTAAAGGAAGTTTAAAAAATGAAATCTGTAGCTATTAATGGATTTGGAACTATTGGTAAGAGAGTGGCTGATGCTGTAGCCGCTCAAGATGACATGAAAGTTATTGGTGTAAGCAAGACCAGACCAAACTTTGAAGCAAAGACTGCTGTAGAGGAAAAAGGATATCCTTTATACATCGGAATTCCTGAAAGGGAACCTCTCTTTAAGGAAGCGGGAATTGAAATTGCAGGTACTGTTGAAGACATGATTCAGGAAGCGGATATTGTAGTTGACTGTACTCCTGGAAACATCGGACCTCAAAACCTTGAAATGTATAAGAAAGCTGGTGTAAAGGCAATTTACCAAGGTGGAGAAGACCATGAACTGACCGGATTGTCCTTCAACTCATTTGCTAACTATGATGATTCATACGGTGCGGACTATGCAAGAGTGGTATCCTGTAACACTACCGGTTTAACCCGTACCTTACACACTCTTAATCCATTAGTTGATATTAAAAAAGTCCGTGCTGTAATGGTTAGAAGAGGATCTGACCCATCTGAAATCAAGAAAGGTCCTATCAACGCTATTGTTCCTAACCCTCCAAAAGTGCCTTCTCACCACGGTCCTGATGTACAGACTGTAATGAAAGGCATTGATGTCACTACAATGGCATTGCTCGTTCCTACCACTTTAATGCACCAACACAACCTCATGGTTGAGATTGGCAATGAAGTCACTCCAGATGAAGTCATTGATGCACTTGAAAAACGTTCCAGAGTTATGGTGGTTGAAGCGGCAGCAGGATTAGACTCAACTGCAGCCCTTATGGAATATGCTAAAGATTTAGGAAGAAGCAGAAACGATTTATATGAGATTCCAGTATGGAAAGAATCCATCAATGTTGTAGACAATGAATTGTTCTACATGCAAGCGGTACACCAAGAATCCGATGTAGTGCCTGAAAACGTGGATGCTATCCGTGCAATGTTGGAAATGGAATCCGACAATGAAAAATCCATTGCTAAGACCAACAAGGCTATGGGAATTTTCTAATTAAATAGAATTTTCTATTTAATTTTCTTCTTTTTTTCTTAAATCATTTTTAATAATTTATTAATTTTATAATTTTTATTTTAATGTTTTTTAAAATTTATTTTAAATTTATTTAAAATTCATTTCTATATTTTTATATTAGAATTTCGGTGTTTTTATGAGAGATAAAGTTATTTTTGGTCCAGCTGGAAAACCAATAGAGTTTAATGGAAAAGCACATGAATCTCCAGAATTCTTAGGGCCTTTAGGATTATATGCATTTGAATATCAATCCACTTATGGTGTAAGAATTGACGAATCTTCTGCTCTTAAACTTAGGGAATCTGCAGAGGAAAATGGAGTCTTAATGTCCATGCATTGTCCTTATTATGTAAATGTCTGTTCAAAAGAGGAAGAGAAAATTGACAGCACAATAGACAGATTGGTTCAATCTGCAAAGGTTGGAGAGTTCATGGGTGCTTATAGACTTGTATTCCATCCAGGATTCTATTCTGGCAGAAAACCAGAAGTATGTATGGATTTAGCTAAGAAAACTTACACAAGGCTTTTGGAAAGATGTGAAGAGGAAGGAATAGAAAACTTTACATTTGCACCTGAAACAACAGGTAAAAGATCCCAATTGGGAAACATTGATGAAATCATTGAAATGTGCGCAAACTTTGATCATTTCGAGCCAACCATTGACTTTGCCCATGTCCATGCAAGGGGAAGAGGAATTCTTAATCAAAAGGAAGATTACAATTGCATATTCTCAAAGCTTGAAGACAATCTGGAAATTGATAGATTGCATTGTCATTTCACCACTATTGAGTATACTGACAAGGGTGAGAAAAAGCACCACACTTTAGCTGAAGATGATGAATATGGTCCACACATTAAGGATTTGCTTTTGAATCTTATTGAAAACGATTGGAAAGCTACAATAATCTGTGAAACTCCTTTAATTGACCAGGATGCTTTGAGAATGAAACAGCTTTATGATAGTTTAATTTAAGTGAATTTAATCAGATTAATTTAATTATTTGTTCTTTTATATTTATTAATAGGATTTTATGGAAGTGATGTGATGCAGGTTATTTCTATTGAAAATTTCACAAAGGATTATGGGGATAATAAAGGTGTTTTTGATGTATCCCTTTCTATTGAAGAAGGGGAGGTCTATGGTTATTTAGGTCCTAATGGTGCAGGAAAATCAACAACATTAAGGCATTTGATGGGCTTTAGCAAGCCGGATTTAGGCAATTTGTCCATAAGTGATTTAGACTGCTGGAAAGATAAAACAACCATTAAAAAAGATGTAGGTTACTTGCCTGGTGAGATTGCATTGCCTGATGACATGACTGGAATTGAATACTTAAAATTGATAGATAAGCTCAGAAAGACAAATGATTTGACTTATGCAAATGAATTGATTGAATATTTTGAAATCGACACATCTGTGAAAATCAAAAGCATGAGTAAAGGAATGAAACAGAAGATTGCAATTATAATGGCTTTCATGCATAATCCTCAAATATTGCTTTTAGATGAACCTACTAGTGGTCTTGATCCATTGATGCAAGAAAAATTTATTAAATTGATTAAAAGTGAAAAGCAAAAAGGCAAGACAATAATCCTGTCTTCACATATCTTTGAGGAAATCAGCAAATTGTGTGATAGAGTTGGAATCATTAGAAAAGGCAGATTAATAAAAGAAGTGGTTATGGAAGATTTAAAGCATTCTGAAAACAAAACTTACAAAATAGAATTTAAAAATGAGGATGATTTCAATAAAATTATGAACCTGTACCCTGATGCGCAATTTGAAGCAAGCAAAAATCAAGCTTTGATTTCAATTGTGGATAGTGAAATCAATGATCTTATTTCAAATTTGGCTTCCTGTGATTTGCTCTTCCTTAAAGAGGAAAAACATACATTGGAAGAATATTTCATGAAATTTTATGAGGGTGATGATAATGTTTAGCATTACATACTTTAACTATTTGGTAAAATCCAATTTTAAATTTTTAGTGGCCTTCACCCTTATACTTTGTGCTTTTTTAACTGTAATATGTAATGTTTTCACACCTGAAACCATTAGCGGTATAAGCAACACTACACAGGGAACAATTGCTTCTAATATTCTAACTGGTAATGGTACATTGGTGGGATTCATGTCAAATTCATTCTATGCTCTCATGGCGATTGTCTTTCCAATGGTCTATTCAATCCTTGTTGCAAATAGGATGATAGCCCAAAAGGTAGATACTGGAAGCATGGCAAGTTTCCTATCCACACCTATGAGCAGATATAAACTCACAATTACCAGTGCAGCATATTTGATTTTATCTTTAATAGTGATGTGGGCAGTAGCATCAATAGTAGGAATTCTTGCTGCAAACACATTCCAGCCAGATGCATTGGATATTGATACATTTTTAATGCTTAATGTAGGAGTTTTCCTATATCATTTCGCTATAAGTTCAATAAGCTTTTGCGCTTCATGCATATTCAACACATCCAAGAATTCATTGATAATTGGTGGTGGATTGCCTCTTATGTTCTTTGTAATTAGCTTATTGATGAAAATTGATGATTCATTGGAGTTCCTTGAATATTTCACATTAAATACCTTATTTGATCCGGCAAATATAGTGAATAATAGTGGATATAGTCAGGAATTTATGATTATGGCTTTAATAGGGATAATATTATACATTATAGGAATATTAGTCTTCCAAAGGAAGGATTTGCCATTATAGTGAATCATTGATTTAGTCATGAAAATTTTAGGTCATGAAAATATTTAAATAATTGTAGGTATATATTAAGTAATCTAAACAGTTATTAAATATTTATTTAAATTTTTTTATATTTTTTTAAATTTTTT
>NZ_JAFQQZ010000021.1 GCF_017410345.1 Methanobrevibacter sp. | reverse complement strand
TTTTTTATTTTTTATATTCTATTTTTAATTAATTACTTGATTAACTGATATTTTTAATTAATCAAATAATTAATTAATCCTAAAGTTATAAAAAATTTAAAATATGAAAATATTAAAAAATTAAAATTATTAGAATCATAAACTTTATTCTATTTATAAACGTGATAAAATGCTTTTCAATACTTATGAACCATGGAAATTTGCTTTTTCAGCTGAATCTATAGATTTATACAATTCAGATGACAATGGATCTGAAGATGATTTTGCAAAATCTAGAAAGTGGGGAATCATAGGAGTTCCATTTGACAGCACATGTTCCTATCATCATGGTTCAAGATATGGTCCAACAATAATCAGGGAAGCTTCATTTGGCTTTGAACAGTACAATTCTATATTCGAAAAGCTTTTGGATGGAGAATTCTATGACTGCGGTGACTTGAATGTTGTTCATGGAAACTGCTCTAAAACCTGTGATGCACTTTGTGATTCTGTAAAGGAATTAATAAAAAATGGCATCAAGCCTATTGTTATTGGCGGTGAACATAGCGTAAGCATTGGATCTATTAAAGCTTTATGTGATTTGGAAGAAAGTAAAGACTTGTCCGATGTCACAGTCATCCATTTGGATGCCCATAGGGACATAATCGATGAGTATATCGGTGAAAAGGATTCCCATGCAACCATCATGAGAAGAGTTCATGACTTGAATCCAAAGGAATTGATTCAAATAGGAATCAGATCATTCTCTTTGGAAGAGAAGGAATTCGTTGAAGCTCAGGAAAACATCAGCAGCTTTTTGGCAAAGGACCTTTTTGATGATTTCGATGTCCTTTTGGACAAGCTGGATTCAATCGAAGGAAAAGTCTACATTTCCATTGACATGGATGTGATTGACCCCGCATTTGCCCCCTCTGTAGGCAATCCGACTCCAAATGGATTGCACCCGATTGATGTTGAAAACATTTTTGAAAGCTTGTCAAACAATGAAAAAATAGATCTAATAGGATTTGACCTTGTAGAGGTCGCAAGCGATAAGTTGGGAGACATCACTGCAGTTCTTGCAGCTAAGATGGTTTATGATTTCTTGACATTATTTGCTTAAATATTTTTTCATTGTTTCAATTGTTTTTTTTTCAATTTTTAATCACAATTATTTTGCTGTTTTATTTAGTTATTATTCATTAACAAATAATATAAATATTACTTAAACACATATTTTAATTATAATTTATTATTTAGTATAATGATTTTAGTATAATGATTATCATTTGAATTTAAATCAATTTTACAAATAAAAGATAAAGAATTATCATATTTACAAAATTATAAGGAATTAGGAGATTTTTGATGTATAAAAGAGAGATAGAATTGTCCGGTCATATCATTGATTCATTGACTCTTCCTAAAACAATGGATATCATTATGGATAATGGAGGAGACTTTGATATACTGGAGTTTGAAATAGGAAAACGCAAATCTGATACTAGTAAAGCTAAAATTATGGTTTCAGCAGAATCTCCCGATGTTTTAAATTCTATTCTTGATGAACTTAACTTTATTGGGGTTTCAATATCTGAAATTGAAGAGGTAAACCTAGTGCCTTCCCCAAAAGATCAGGTAGCTCCAGAAGGATTCTATTCCACAAGCCATCACGTAACCCATATCTATTACAAAGGTGAATGGATTCTTGTTGAAGAAATTGAAATGGACTGTCTGATTGTCATTGATGAAGAGAAAAAGACTGCCAGATGCAAGCCAATTGCAGACATAAAGAAAGGTGACTTGATTGTAGTTGGCAGAGAAGGGGTAAAGATCACACCTCCTCAAAGATCCAGAGGAAAGCAAGGTGTATTCGAGTTCATGAACAGTGAAGTCTCTTCTGAAAAGCCAATGATGAGCATCATCAATGATGTTGCAACCGAGATTAAAAACGTAAAGGCAAACGGTGGCAAGATTGCACTTGTCGGCGGTCCAGCCATTGTTCACACAGGTTCTGCACCAATCGTCGCACAGCTTGTCAAGGATGGAATCATTGATGTCATCTTTGCAGGAAATGCATTGGCAACTCACGATATCGAATGTGACCAATTCGGAACTTCCCTTGGTGTAAACGTAAAGACAGGAGAAGTGGTTGCACATGGTCATACCCATCACATGAGAGCAATCAACAGAATCAATAGGTCCGGTTCAATCAAGGCAGCTGTTGAAGACGGAACATTGAAAAGCGGTATCATGTATGAGTGCATTAAGAATGATGTTCCATTCGTTTTGGCCGGTTCCATTCGTGATGACGGACCACTTCCAGATGTAATCACTGACACTGCAGAGTCTCAGAAAATGATGCGTCATTACGCTCAGAAAGTGGATATGGTTATTATGATTTCAACCATGCTCCATTCAATCGCAACTGGTAATCTATTGCCTTCAAGAGTAAAAAGTATCTGTGTAGACATCAACCCATCCACAGTTACCAAACTCGCTGATAGAGGCAGTGCACAAGTTGTAGGTATTGTAACTGATGTAGGTGCATTCCTGCCTGTACTATACAATGCATTACAGGAATAAAATTATTTTTATTCTTTTTTATTTTTTCTTTTTTTAAACTATTTTTAGCTATTTTTTATCATTAAACGATTTTTACTTAATTTTAACCATTTTTAAAGATTTTAAAAACGATTTCTACTTAGAAATTTTACTATTTTTTCACTATCAAAAACTTTTTTTAGAAACTTTTTTTATTAAGTTTTAATAGATTTATTTAATGTAAAAATTATTTTTATAATGAACTTTAAAAATTAAATTTATTTATTAATTATTTATTTTTATCAAATGGTGTAATCATGGTTGAAAAGACTTTTAATGTGGATGGCAATGAGATCATTATCTCTGCTGAAGACCTTGAAGAGATAGAGATTGGAGATATAATCATAGAAGATGCAGAGGAACCTGAAGGAGACCTTATAATAACTGCAAGATACCTTAATGTTGAGTTTGGAGAAGTCTATCCTGCAGAGATTGTCATTGAGGATGGCTTGTTTAAGGAAGTCATTCCTATCATCACCGATGATGAGGATTCTCTTGATTTGGATTATGATGGAATTCTAATACCTGGTTTCATTGATTCGCATATTCATATTGAAAGCTCAAAGCTGTCTCCATCCAATTTTGCCAAGGCAGTCCTGCCATATGGAACCACTTCTGTGGTTGCTGATTCCCATGAGATTGCAAATGTTTTGGGAATTGACGGTATCGATTGGATGGTGGAAGATGGTAGGAAAGTGCCATTTGATTTCTATTATGCCGTTCCATCATGTGTTCCCGCTACAAGTTTTGAAACTTCTGGAGCCACATTAGGCAGTTCGGATGTAGAGAAATTGCTGAAACGTGATGAGATGGTGGCTCTTGGTGAAATGATGAATTTTCCAGGAGTAATTGCTGAAGATGAAGAGGTTTTAAGGAAAATAGCGGCTGCTCATAAGTTAGGAAAGCCAGTGGATGGGCACTGTCCATTATTGACTGGCGAAGACCTGGAAAAATATGTGTCATATGGTATTTCAACTGAACATGAATGTACCAGCTTTGAAGAGGCCATTGAAAAGTCCCGTCTTGGCATGACAATCATGGTTCGTGAAGGATCATCTGCAAAGAATATGGATGCCCTTTTGAATTATGATGACAGATTGAATTATCTGATTGAGGAGGAAATGGCTGGAAGAGTCATTGTCCAAAGTCTTGATGATGCCATGGCCGTTCCGCCATTCGACCTCTTGGTTAGTGATGACATTGATGCAGAGGATTTGTCTGAAGGGCATTTGGATAAATTGGTTAAAAAGGCAATTTCCTTAAAAATCGATCCTAAGGAAGCCATCAAAATGGTCACTTTCAATCCTGCAGAACATTATGGGTTGAATTGCGGTGCGATAGAGGAGGATAGGATTGCCAATTTCGCATTGGTTGATGACTTAAGAAACCTGAATGTCAGCAAGGTTTGGGTTCATGGAGAGCTTGTGGTTGATGAAGGGGAGGTATTGTTTGAAACAGAGGAAGTCCAGTCAAAGCCTAGCATAATTCTAGATGAAGTAAGGCCGGAGGATTTTGATGCTGAAATCGAAATGAGCTGGACCAATTCATTGATGGATGAGACAACCAATGTCTTTGTAATCAATGCCTATGACAATGACTTGATTACAGACAAATCTGAGGAAACAATAATTATCAGAAATGGTGTCCTTCAGCCTGATTTGAAGAAGGACATTGTCAAGATTGCCGTTGTAAACAGGTATGGAGGAAACAATATCACAAACGGGTTTGTAAAGGGATTCCATCTTAAGAAAGGAGCATTTGGAGCTTCTGTGGCTCACGATTCCCATAATATTCTAGTCATTGGAACAAACAGTGAGGATATGGCTAAGGCAGTTAATATAATCAGGGAATCCCAAGGTGGATTGGTGGCTGTCTCAACTGAGGATGACATCTGTGAAGTCCTGGAATTGCCCCTTGCAGGATTGATGTCCAATAGGGATATCGATTATGTTGCAGATAAAAATAGAAAATTGCGGGATGCGGTAAATAGCTTAGGATGTGATTTGACATCTCCATTCACTACATTGTCATTTATGGCATTGCTTGTGATTCCTCACTTCAAGATAAGTGATCAGGGCCTCTTTGATGCTGATGAATTTAAATTTATAGATTTGATACATAATTTCTAATCAGATTTAGCAGTATTGTTTTATAATTGAGGAAACATAATTTCTAATCTGAATTTGATAAATTGTTTTAAAATGGTGATTTTTATGAAAGACATATTTGATGAATGCCGGTTTGGCGAATTTGACCTTAAAAGCAGAGTGATCAGAACCGGAGGATGGGAAAGAGACAGTGAAGATGGAGGATTTATCAAATCTTCAGTCTTTGACAGATATGAGAATATTGCAAAAAGCGGTGTTGGCCTGATTGTCTCTGAAATGTTCGCCCTTGACCCAAAGGATAGGTTCTATCCATACTGTGCAAATATGAACTATAAGGGATTCATTAAGGATTATAAGCAAGTGACTAATCTCTCACATCATTTTGAGATGCCTATTTTAGGGCAATTGGCATTTTTCTTTTATGATGATGGAGTCAATCAGAAGGCAGAGCCTAATGACTTGACCATTGAAGGAATAAGGAAACTGCAGGCAGAAGTGGTAATGGCTGCCAAGAAGTTTTCATATGCTGGATTTGATGGAATCCAAATCAACATGGCCCATAACTTCTATTTGGCAAGATTCATCAATCCATATTTCAATCAGAGAACTGATGAATACGGTGGTAGCACTGAAAACAGATTGAGGATTGTAGTGGAAATCATCAAGTTGATTAAAAAGATGGTGGGCTGTCATGTAAGTTTCAGAATCAATGCCGTTGATGGAAGAAAGGGTGGAATGACTCTGGATGAAAGCTATAAGATTGCTAAGATATTGGCAGAAAACGGTGCAGACAGCATACAGATTACTGCAAGAACCATTTCATTCAAGTTTGGTGAAGATGGAGATCATGCATTCCTCTCATATGCAGATAATTTGGCTAAGGAATTGGACATTCCTTTGATATTGGGAGGTACCTTAAGGGATATGAAGACAATGAATGAGATTTTGAACAAGACAGACATTGAGTTCTTGTCTCTTGCAAAGCCTTTTGTAGCCCAACAGGATTTCCTACTTGAATGGAAAGAGAATGGTGAAGGTGTATCCAGGTGTAAGGGATGCAATAATTGCTATGGTAAGAAAGAAAGCAGATGTTTCCAATTTGGTTAATTTAAACATAGGGATTATTTTAAAAATTATTTTTTTTTATTTTATAGTGGATTATTTTAAATCCCCATTTTTTTATTCAGTATGAGATTATTTTAAATCTCATATCCTTTTTCTATTAATTTTTCCTTTAATATTTTTATGGATTCCTTTTCTTCTTCATTTCCAACTCTTTTTATGATTCTTTCAGATTCCAAGAATCTTTCAAGGAAAATTTTTTGTGTTTCGCTGTTGACGAAATCTATTCTTGAATAATTCACTAAAGCTTCAATCAATGCATGAATTGCTCTATTGAGTGGTCTTGCACATTTATTATTTATTGTAAGCTCCACCACATTCGCCTTGATCATATTGACTTCAGTATCCTTGATGGGGTCATTTTCCCTAAAAGCTGTTTTCAATGTTTCAACTTCACAAATGAAATAAGCGTCTGCATTTGTCAAGTAAGGCAATTCCTTGTTGTTTTTTGTTTCTGAATCGATTCTGCTTAAGTATTCTTCTGGGATTGTACCGACGCTTGAAAGGGTGAACATTAGAGGATTTTCGGTAAGATTTATAACAAACTCCTTATTTGCTTTGATGTTCTTTATTGAATTTCCCCCTTCAAAGATTCTTAATTGGACCTTATCCTTATCCAATACCCTTAGGCCAAAAGGTGCAGCGTTTGATTTTCCGTTTTCATCTATGGTGGTGATGATTGTCTCGTATTGCTGTCCCTTGTTCATCCCAATTTCACTTAAATCGATTTTCATTTCTATCCCTAATCTGTTGTTTTTAAGTTCTAATAATATTTATATAATGCTTTATTATTAATACTTTATAATATAAACTTTTTATAGTATAACTAATAAAATTATATATAATATATTGGAGTTACTAAAAAATTAGCAATGATAGTCTAATTGCTTGAATAAATCATAAATTTTATAGGATTACTATTTCAACTAAAGGGTGATTATATGAAATATCAGATGTATTATGAAATGATGGAACAGCCGGAAGCTTTAAGAAGGACTTTTGCTTCTGAATTGGATAATATGGCTAATATTTCCAAATTGGCTGAATCCGCCGATACTGTTTATTTGATTGGATGTGGAAGCTCCATTTCCACATGCTATTCCATTAGGGATGCATTGGCATCTGTATGCGATTTGAGAATTGAAGTCTTTACAGGCTATGAATTTGTATATAACAAGAAATTGGATGAAGGTGAGAATTCCTTATTCATTGCAGCTTCACAGTCCGGTGAAACTGCAGACACTTTAGCTGCTTTAAGAAGGGCCAATGAGTTTGATATCGATACGGTTTCCATTTCAAATGAGCCTGAAAGCTCTATGATCAAGGAAGCGAAATATCCTGTCATAACATTGGGAAATACTGAAACAGCCATTCTTGGAACTAAAACTTACATTACCCAATTGGCATGCCTTTACCAAATACTATTTGCCGCTTCAGGATATGAAAAGGCAGATGAGATATTGGATCAATTGGCAGCTATGCCTGATTTGATTGAAGAGCTTTTGGAAAGCACTGAAGAGGATAATAAAAAGCTTGCAGAAGAGATGAAAGATGAAGACGGTTTCTATTGTTTGGGAAGCGGTGTCAACTTCGGTCTTGCATATAAACTGGCCATGACCATGCTGATGGAAGGGGCCATCAAGCATGCCTGCCCTCTTTATTCAGCGGAATTCAGGCATGGTCTTATTGAAAGGGCTGAAAAGGATGTTCCTTTGATTTTCCTGGATGCCGATTTGGAAAGTGATGAGTTGACTAAAATAGCCATTAATTTCTCTAAAAACAAATTGGAAGCCAAAACAATTATCTATAATTTAAAGGATTATGCAGACATCAATCCATTGCTTGCACCATTTGTTCTTGTCATTCCTTTGGAATGGTTTGTTTACTACATGGCACACTTCAATGGTGAGGATCCTGGAAGCACAAGACATATTGGCAAGGTAAGATATGAATAATTAATTTTTTATTCATTTTCTTATTTTCTTATTTTTTTATATATTATATTCTAATTTTTTAATAAATTGAAACTTTCATTTTTTTAATTTCCCTTTCAATTTTCATTTTCAGCTATTTTTATCAACTTTTAGTAACTTTTATTAACTAAAATAGAAAAGTTTATAAGTGATGAATTACTAGTATACATTGTGAACAAAAAGTATACTGAAAAATTCCAATTTTTTTAAATTTGTTAAAAATTTCCCAAAAAACTTAAAAAAATTAAGAATTTTGTATACTAAATTAATAAAATGTATACAATCCATAGAAATATTTATAAGATATGAATGATAAAGTATACATTAGACATAAATGTACACTAAGTTTTATAAAAAAATTTTATAAAATTTAAGATCAGATTTATAATTTATAAAAATTTTTATCTATAAAACATAGGTACAAATTTTGTGAATTTTAAAAAATAATGTAAAGGAGATATTAAAATGCCTGAAGATGTAAAAGAAGATATTGAAGTAGAATTTGAAGAAGTTGACGTAGAAGTTGAAGCTTCCAAATCTGAAGAATTCAAAGAAAAAGCTGAAAAACTCAAAGCTAAAGCTGAAGCAAGAAACGAAGCTAACAAAGAAAAACTCGATGAAACCTTGAACAAAAGTAAAGATGTTGCAGGTAAAGTCGGAGAAAACCTCTCTAAAACCATCGATGATGCAATCATTGCAATGAAAACTCTTCAAAGCAACTTTGACACCAAATATCAAGGTTACAAAGAAACTGCAATTACCAATAAGATCACTATTGACTTAGCTGAAAGCAAAGATTTCTACTACTTACAAGCTTACTTAGCAGGTATTGCAAAAGAAGACATTTCCATCGAAGCAACCAACAACTCCGTTACCATCAAAGCATGCTTTGAAAACATCATGAAAAAGATTGAAAGCACTGAAGAAGATCCAGCAACATTAATCGTTTCTGGAATCAAAGAAGGTGGAGCAGAAAGAACTGTTAGCTTAGGTGCAGACATCGTTAAAGAAGAAATTACTGCAAAACATGACAACGGAATTTTATTCGTAACTATACCAAAAAGAGAAATTCCAACAACCAAAATAGACATCGAATAGATTTGTTTACATAATATATCTCAAACCTTTTAAGAATGGATTTATTCGACAAATATATCTCAAACCTTTAAAAAGATTAAATTAATTTTTAATCTTTTTTTAATATTTTTAAATTAACATTAAACACCTTAACTTTTTTTGATTTTTGCAAGATCATCTTGCAAAAATATTTTTTTATTTAATTTTCACATCTATTTATAATGCATATTTTTTTAATATTTTTCATGACACATATTTGAAAAGTTTTTTCATCCTAAGTTTTATAAAAATTTCTAAAATTTTAAAATATTAATAATCCATTACTATTTTTACTAATAAATAAAAAATTCAAATGTAATTGAGAAATAAGTATTATATAATATAGATATGGGAATTTAAGAAAATTTAAGTAAAAAAAGGGAAAGTTTTAATACTAAGTTGTGATAAAATATTACTATACTATTATAACGGAGGTGAAAAATATGGCAATTCCTAAAGCTCCTGTAAATAGGATTATTAAAGAAGCTGGTGCTGAAAGAGTAAGTGATGCAGCAGTAGTCGCATTAGTAGAATACTTAGAAGCCGACGCAGCAGCAGTCGCAAAAAAAGCAATTGAATACGCAAAAATTGCAAAAAGACAAACTGTAAAAGCAGAAGACATTGCATTAGCAGTAGACAAAGAATAAGTTCATAGCTTATCCTTTAAAAAACTTTAATAATATTTTATTATTTTTTTACTATTTTTTTATATTCTTAATTATTTTTACTATTTTTACTATTTTTACTAATTTTTACAATATCTCGGCTATTTTAGGATTTATTATTTTTAATAAAAAAAAGAAATGATAAATAAAAATTAATCTAATTATTTTAATATGATTATTTTTAATAAAAAAGAAATTGATAGATGAAAATCATATTTTCAAACTATCTTGAGCTATTTTAACACCTAAATCGTAAGCGTCTTTCAAGTCAATCGGGAAATGTTCCTCTTTTCTTTTAGCTTTCAATTCTGGATCAAATGCATAATTTTCATACTTTGAGTAATCGGAAAATTGGAAAGTGTCATAAACTTTCAAAGAATATGGCTTTGAATATAAGTTTTCCATAGCATTTTCCAGAATATCAAACTTGTTTCCATAAAAATATTCAAATCCCTCTTCTGTAACATTCATGGTATAGATCATTCCGATAGGCATCCTTTTAGGGGCATTGGACTCTCCTCCATAGACAAGCGCGGAAAATAGGAATCTTTCCAAAAAGGACCTAAGTTCTCCGGTTATCTCACCGAAGTAAATCGGACTTCCAAATATTATGCCGTCAGCATTCTTGATTTTAGGAAGCAATTCTCTCAAGTCATCCTTGATTGGGCACTGTGCATAGTATTTGCCTCCGATTCTCTTGCAGTGAAAACAGGATTTGCATCCTTTGAAATCCAGATCATAAAGATGAATCTGATGAATGTTTATGTCCTCCTCATCATGGTTCTTTTTCAATTTGTCAAAAATGCCTTCACTTGCCTTTTCCAAAAGTTGAGCAGTGTTATACTTTTTTCTTGGACCGCCATTCACAATATAAAAATCCATAAAATCACCTTTTATAGAAATAAAATTAATAAAAATAAATAAATTAAAATAATAATCACAATAACAAATTAGAATAAAATTTTTGAAAAAGTAGAAAAATAGAAAAATGGATGATGGATTATGTCAAGTCGAAATAATTCTCATCATCGAAGTCTTCTTCTTCCTCTTCAATTCTTTCCCTTTTTTCCACTTGTGTAATTAAATTGATAATCTCTTCGATACCTTCACCTTCTGCAGCTGAGATAAGCAAAGGATTCTCAGTCTTGTCAATGTACTGCTGGACATAATCATGTCTTATTCCATCATACTCAGCAATGTCCATCTTATTGAACAAGTAGATGATAGGAGCATCAAATACGTTTTGAATCTCCTCCAGAAGGTTGTACTGATTTTCAAGAAGGTATCCGCAGGTTTCGGATCCGTCAAAGATGAAGAGTATTGCATCAGCCAAGTGTTCAAGAGCAACCATAGCATTCATTTCAATGTCATTCATGTCTCCAATTGGTCTATCCAATAGACCTGGAGTGTCAATGATTTGGTAATGCTTCCAGTTTTTCTCAAAGTGACCGATTTGAATACCTTTTGTAGTGAATGGATAGTTAGCCACTTGAGGTTCTGCATCGGTAATGTGGGTGAGCAATGTTGATTTTCCCACATTTGGAAAACCTGCAATTACAATGCTTATCGCATCAAAGTCAACAGTAGGCATGTTTCTCAAGCTTTGCTTAGCGAAATCCAGGAAGTCAAGATCCTTTTCAATCTTATGCACAACTGATGAGATTCTTCCGTAAGCCTGTTTTCTAAGTCCGGTTGCACGTTCGGAAGATGACTTTCTAATCTTTGCACCATATTCCTTTTCGAGTTGGGTAATGATACCATAAGCCCAATTAAGCGCACCTAATGCCTGCTTGAAATCATCCACACCTACAGTGATGTCAATATAATCCTGATAGAATTCAGGAAGCTCTTCGATTTCAGGGGTACGGTCCAATATCATTTTAAGTCTATCTTTGATTACTTGGCAAGCGGTAATCACTCTGGTCTCTTCGATACGTTTGCCCTTCAAGTGTTTAGGCATCTTTTCTCCCCTTCTCAAATCCGCTGCCTTCTTACCTCTTCTGAAACCCTTATCTAATAATTCATCTGGAGTTGGAATAGTTGGTAACATCATTTTTTATCACCGTATAATCATAATAAGTAATTTTTTTTAATAATTTTAATAATTTAATAATTTTAATTATTTCTTTAATTTTTATAATTTTAGTAATTTTTAGTAAAATATAATTCTTTATAAGTCTAATTTTTAATTGTTTAAGTTAATACTTTTATTAAAGGCTTTATTTAAATATTTGCCCTTGGAATTTGTATACTTTTGTATTTTCATCTAGCCATGCATCTGGTCTGAGTCCTGCCTTCATGCAAGTGTGTGATAGGAATTCCTCCTTATCCATATTGTGTTCAGGAGCCACCTGTGGCAGTAACAGTCCCCTATAGAAACCTCTCTCTACAATCAGCCCATCCTCACCAATAATGATATTGTCCAAATAGTCAATTGGCTTTTCAACTTCAATGAGTGCAGGTTTTGTTAAGACAGTAATTTCATATTCAAGGGAATCCAATTCGCTTTCATCAACACTTGGGAAACGTGGATCTCGAATAGCTGCAGAAATCGCTGAATCGATAACTGCATCAAGAAGTGGATAGATTGGTTCAGGGTAACCTATGCATCCCCTAAGATTATTGTGCTTGTTTAGTGTTACAAAAACACCAAGTTCCTCATACATATAGTCAGGACAATCTGAAGGTGTGTCAATTTTTCTGTTTTCTTTCACATATGTTTCAATAGCATTTCTTGCAAGGTCAAGTAAATATTTTCCATCATTTTCATTCAACATATTTTTCACCTTCAAATTTTTTTAAGAATTTTTTAATTTTATAATTTTTATTTTTTTTCAAAATTTTTAAGAATTTTTCTCAAGAAATATTTCATTTTCGTTTAAAATATCATTTTTCAACCACTTCATCTACATATCTTTTTATCAATTTGTTTACTATATATTATGAATCGTTTATTTTAATTCTAGCTTCAATTAAATTAATAGTTATAAAAAAATTATAATAAAATAATTAATTTGATTTTCAGTAAATAGTAGATAGTAATTTTAGCAAATTTTTCATGATATTTTTTCTAAATTTAGCTGCTTCCACCTACCATTGCATTCAATATTCTGGTGTGTGGACCACCATCACCGACTGGTGCAGTCTGTCCACCTTTTCCACAGTAACCGACACTGAGCTTGAAGTCGGAACCTATTCCATCAACACCGTTAAGTGTTTCAAGAATATTTCCTGATAATGAAACATCCCTGAAGTGATCTTTCAGTTCACCGTTTTCAATCTTGTATGCTTCAGATGCATTGAATTGGAAAATTCCCTTACCTGTATCAACTTGGCCGCCTCTTGAACCCTTAAGATAGATTCCATCCTTGATGTCTTCAATGAGCTCTTCAAAGCTTAAGTCACCTGGTTCAAGGAAGGTGTTGCTCATTCTTACAATAGGCTGGTCGCTGATTGATGACCTTGCATTTCCTGTAAGTGGAATGTTTAGCTTGCCTGCACTTTCCCTTGAAGTGAGGAATGAAACAAGCTCTCCATTTTTGACAAGCTGGTTCTTTCTGGTCTTTACTCCTTCAACATCATAAGGATAATATCCGAAACCGTCCTTATAGCTTGAATCGTCATATATGTTTACAATATCACTACCTATCTTCTTGTTCATTTGATCATGCAATATTGAATCATCCTGCAAGACCAGGTCTGCCTCTACAGCATGGCCTACAGCTTCGTGAATGAACACTCCAGTCAGGTTGTTGTCTGCCACAATTGGGAATCTTCCGGAAGGGGCAGGCTTTGCATCCAAGAGTTCAGTTGCCTTTTCGCCAATCTTTCTTCCAAAGGATTCAATGTCTGCATCCTGCAAGACTTCGAATCCTTTCACTCCGCCTAGGCTTCCGTGATTGAATTGGATCAGTTCACCGTTTGAAGCTACTGCATTCAATGCAAGTGCAACTCTGGAACTGTCTACGATGATTGTGCTTCCTTCAGTGCTTACAAAAGCGCTTTTGCTCTCGCCGTCAGAATAGCTGACGGTTGTGCTGACCACCTTTCCGACATTGCTTGCCTTATTCGCTTCCTGTATCAGTTCCTTTTTATCTTCGATTGTAACATCACTTACAGCTATTTTCCTATCAGTCTTGACCTTATCCTCTACGATTTCACATTCTGCAAGTTCAATGTCACCTGTGAGTGAGTTTGATATCTTGATGGCCTTTTCACTTATCTCTTCCAATTTGGAGAAATCGTTTGTTGAAGCGAATCCCCATGCTCCATTATTGAGTACCCTTATTCTAGCAACAGTGGAAAGACCTGTATTGATTTCCTGAATCTGATTGTCTTTCATGATTATGCTTGTATTGTTACCTTTTCCTGCCCTTATGTCTGCATAATCAACCTTGTCTTCAATTTTAGTCAGTATCTGTTTAAATAAGTCTATATGCTCTTCCATTTTAAGACTCCTTTTTGATTATATTTTTTATATATTTTTATAAAGATTATTCATTTATTATTTTATTGTTTTTAATAGATATAACTATTCATATATTGACTTTTTAGGATTTGAAAAAATTATTATTTTTTTAATTAATTAAAAATTTTTATAATTTACAATAAATTATAAATAAAATTTTAAAGATATATTTAATCATGACTAAACATGAATTGAAAGTTAAGCCTATTGAGAATGGTACTGTGATTGACCATATTCCAGCCAATAAGGCACTTCAGGTATTGAAGATATTGGGTCTTCCAAAGGAAGGAAGCAGTGTGACCCTTGCCATGAATGTCTCTTCAAGATTAGGCCATAAGGATATCGTAAAGTTTGAAAATAGGGAATTGGGCCATACTGAAATCGATAAGATTGCATTGATAGCTCCTGATGCCACCATAAACATCATAAGGGACTATGACATTGTTTCCAAGCAGCAGGTGAAATTGGTAAAGGAATTGAATGGAATCGTAAAATGTACCAATCCTAAGTGCATTTCAAATACTGATGAGCCGATTGAAAGCAAGTTCTATCTTGTTGAAGAGGATCCGATTACAGTAAGATGCCATTACTGTGAAAGATTGGTTCAAGCGGATGAGATTTATAATCAGTTTGAATGATCTTCATACTTTTTATATTTTTTAAACTATTATAATAAATTATTTTAATCTATTTTTCAGGTGTTTTTATGTGGGAAATGTTTTGGCCGGTGCTGCTTGTTGTCTTGTCAAATACCTTTTATAATATCTGCACTAAATCAACTCCATCAAATGTAAATGCCTTTGGCACATTGATGCTTACTTATTTAACTGCAGCAATTTTGACAGGAATTATATTTTTATTCTTAGTCAAGCCGGAGAATGCCATTATTGAATTGTCCAAGGTAAACTGGACTTCAATTGTCTTGGGCATAGCCATTGTCGGCTTGGAATTAGGTTATATTTTCATGTATAGGGCAGGCTGGAAAGTCAGTTCTGGAGCACTTGTAGCAAATATCTGTTTAGCTATTGCATTGATATTTGTTGGTGCCATATTGTATGGTGAAAATATCACTATAAAACAAGTAGCTGGTATCTTAATATGCTGTGCAGGCTTATTTTTAATTAATATGGGTTAAATTAATATAAACCTATTTTCTAGAAAATTTAAATCTATTCTGTTTTTAAAAAAAGTAATTAAAGAAGTTAAATAACTTCTTCAATCAAATGATTGGCCAATCTTAAGGCCAATGCTAAAATTAATAATATTGGTGGCTTTCCAGGAGACATTGGAATTACGCTTGCATCTCCAACATACAATCCATCGATTTCTGTTTTTAGGTTCTTGTCAACCACATCTCCGATTGCTGCGGTTCCTCCAGGGTGGGCTCCCCTGAATATTGTTGAAGTCATGGTAGTTGGATCGACTCCTGCCTTCTCAAGTATTGAACCTGCTGCAGCACATCCCTGAGCCAGCCTTCTGATGTCATCGATTGTATTGAACTTGAACACATTTCCATCTGCGTCAACGCTTCCCACCATATCATCCTCAACCTTAACCATTATGCTTAGGATATCCTTATCTTCAACATCTGGGTTTGATTCCTTTAGGTATTTGGCAATAAATGATGAGAAGTGAGGTGCCAGGATGTATTCCTTTCCTATGGCAAGCCCATTCATCTGAACCTCTGAATTATATCCTATGTCTTTCAAGACTCCTCCAACACTTACAAATGGGTCAAAGAACAGCTTGTTTCCTGCATCAATTCCTGATTTTTGAAGGATTACCGCTGAATCAACTGCTCCTGCACATAGAATTACAAGGTCTGAGTCAATAGTTTCTTTTGCATTGTCCTTAATGTATTCCACGCCAGTGATTTTCTTATCAGAAAAGATTACTTTGGTCACTTCCGCTTCGGTAATCAGCTCTGCACCGTTTTCCACTGCAATGTCAATAAAGTCCTTTCCGCTCCATTTCGCATCTCTTGGACAGCCGAATGAACATTTGCCGCAAGGCTTGCAGTCTTCATCTCTCATGAACTTAGGCATTCTTATTGCATCGAATCCCAATTCATTTGCAGAGTCTATGAAGAGTTGTGTTCCCTTTCCAATGTGGTCATCATCCATCTGATGAACTCCAAGCAATTCCTCCACCTTGTCATATTCATCGGATATGTCTATTCCAAGATCCTTGAATTCATCTTCAAGGATTCTTACTCCGTTTCCTGCAGCTACGATTGTTGACCCTCCAATACAAGTGGTCTTCAATAAGTCGAGACTGTTTGTATTCTTCAAGCGCTTATCGTAGTATTTCATGTCATAATATTCATATGAGTCCTTGCTTTTTATGTATGGTCCCCTTTCCAAAATTGTCACTGGAATCTTTGCCTTTGCAAGTTCCATGGCAATTATTGATCCTCCAGCACCGGAACCTATTATTACAACCATTTTTTCTCTCCTTTTTTTTGATTTGTTTTTTTTAAATTAATTATTATTTTTGTCTTTAATAATTAATTATTTATCCCTTCATGATTTTATTAGTTTTTTATAATATATAAAATTAACAATTGTTATATTTCATTTCAAAAAAATTATTGGAATAAGCACTGCTTCCAGCACTTATTCTCTATACTTTAATCTTATTTTAGGAATATTTCAATGAATTTAGCATAAGCCGGTCTTGTGATGAATACACCAATCAATACCCCTATGATTGTAGTGAATGCGAAACCTGCGATGGTACCGATACCGCTGCTTCCTCTTGCAAATCCAACGTATGCAAGTGGGAGCATTGCTGCAATCAATGTTCCTGCAGATGCGAAGATAATGAACAATGCATTCTTTACATTCATTTGGGTTCTGGTTCTTCTGTGTCTTGTGTTTTCATCATCGTGGTGCAATACCTCATCTGTAATGATGATCTGGTCGTCCACCCCAGTACCTACAGATGCAATCAAACCGGCAATTGCCGCAAGGTCTATATTCCAATGGATAATTGAAGCCACTCCTAAGATAATTATTATCTCAGAAATTGTTGTAATCAATATTGGAATTGCTAGGAATGCCCTTCTGTATCTGATGTATACAACTAATGCAATACCGAGTATTGCAAGGAGTCCTGCAATCAAGGCACCTTGTGCAAACTGTTGACCTAATTCAGGTGAAACTGTATTGGAACCGATTGTATGAATCTTCACAGGCAATGACCCGGTTTTCAATACAGTAAATACTGTATTGGATTCCTCTTTTGCGGTTTCAACGTCAGCTGCGCTTCCTGTCACTTCAACTTCAGCCACAGGTTCTCCACTTGCGAGACCTTCAGAAAGTTGTGGAGGATGCTCATCAATCTGCTTTCCATCCAGATACATTACAACTTCATGTCCGCCTTTTCCCTTGGCAAGCTCTGCAAAGTTCTTTGCCCCTTCTGTTGTCAGTGTGAAAGGCACATGCCATTCTCCGGATTCTCCAACAACCGGTGCTTCAACAGAAGCGACATCACTACCTGTAAGAACGGTCACGTTGTCTATCTTGGCTTCAAAGATACCAGGATTTCCAATCAGTCGCTCCACCTCTTCAGGTGTCTTTCCAGCCATTTCAACTATGACCATCTGGTCTCCGCTTGACCTTACCTTTACATCGCTTACACCGTAAAGGTTAAGCCTCTTATCCAAAACGGAAGTTACAATCTTCATTGTACTGTCATTGACAGGATGTTCCAGTTGCAGTTGAATGGAAGATCCACCTTTCAAGTCTAGTCCCTGTTCAACTCCAAGGAAGCTAATGCTTAAGATACTGATTATGAGGAATACTAAGAGGATAATTACTTGTCTATCTTTAAAGAATTTTGATAAATCACTTGCCATAATTATTTCCCTCCTTTTCCTTTTTGCTTTTTAGCTTTACGCTTATTGCCTTTCTTACCGGATTTTTGCTTCTTGGACTTTTTGCTTGAAGATTCCTTTGGAATATCCATTGCTTCGGATTCTTCCATATTGTCTATTTTTTCAAGCTCTTCCTGAATCTTGTTCATCACTTCATCATCTTCAACTTCCGCTCTCTTCTTGAGTTTGTCTTTAAGACCTAATTTGGATTTTTTCTCATCTGAAGATTTTTCTCCTTTTGAAGATTTTGAAGATTTGGATGATGATGAACCTACATTATACTTTTCTTGCTTTTTGCCTTGTCTCCAATCGATGTAGGTCTTAAGAATTCCCAAGTTCATCAGCCAAGTTGAAAGAATGTCTCCAATCAATCCGATTACCAGTACTGCAGAAATATTGCTTAATGTAGTTGCTTCCGGCATGATAAGCTTGGTGACTATGAACAGAATTGCCATTGCAGCTATTGCAGCAAATGACATGGTCAAACCGGTATACATAGCGTTTTTAGCTCTGCTTTCAACAGTTCCTTCTCTTCTTTTCAAAAGTCTTGTGGTAAGAAGAATATCTGTATCCACACTGTACCCAATAAGCATTAATAATGCACCTACAGATGCTATTGACAGTGGAATCTTGAATATTGACATTCCACCAAGAGCAATGAGTATATCACACAATGCTGCAAGGATGATTGCTACAGATGGCACAGGTTCTCTAAATACAATAAACACGGTAATTGCCATGAACAGGAATGCAAAAATCATAGCGATATAGATTTGTTCCATTGCCTCTTCACTTAAGACAGGACCGATTTCATTATAGCTGATGACCTTTGCCTTTCCATTTATGGCGCTTGTAAATGTACTTGAATTGATATTGTTTTCCAGTTCCACAGTAACCTTATTGTTTCCATTATTTGTCACTTTTATATTGTTGGTGTCCAGTTTTGCATCAAGGGTGTCTTCCAGTTCGCTAGGAGTGACAGAACCGATTAGTTTCAATTCAGCTATTGAACCTCCCTTTAAGTCAACGCCTTGTTCCAGGCCATTGAAGCCTATAAGAACCAATGATAAAAGTGCAAGAATAATAGGGATTGCAATGAGGATCTTGTGGTTTTCCATCATTTTCTCTAACATTTTTCTTTTGCACCTATTAAACTAGTTTTTTAATATGTGATAATAATATAAAAATTAGAATTAATCATTATATTAAAATTATACATTAATAATTTTCTAATTTATAGTATTAAATAGTTTGCTTAATTAACATTTCAATATTGGATTGAAAATGAAAAATTGATTTAAAATTGTTAAAAATATTAAAAATAGTGTTGAATATATTAAAAAAGTTTATGATGTAAAAAGTAAAAAAAGAATGGATTCAGTATAAGTCTAAATCCAATGTTACAAATAGGCTATTAGTATCCCTTTGGAGTTGTTTAGGACTTTTGTCCTTGACTTTTAGATTGAATTGCTGGACTACCCTTGCACCTCTTGCCCTTACCTTCATTTCCATTTTTCCCAAGGTGGTTTCTCCTTCAGAGCTATTACTGGTGGTGAAGAGTACAATATCCTTTCCTCGCAAGTCGCATCTGTCAATCAGTGTAATTATAGCAGGGGTAGGATTGTTTGCCCAAGTAGGAGTGCCTATGTAAATAGTATCATATTCTTCAAGATCAAGAGTCGGAGGATAGATTTCTGTTTTGGTTTCTCTAAATGCATCAACAGCTGAACTCAATCTATTCACGATTCCGTCACGTCTCTTCAAGTCCTTGATTTGACAGATATCGCATCTTAGATTAAGTGCAAGTGTTTCTGCAACTACCTTTGTCTTTCCTCCTTCTGAATAGTATAATATTATCCTTTCCATGGTTTTCCCCTTGAACTATTTTATAAAGAATAATCTATTTAAATATTTGCTTAGCTAAAATGTTAGGCTTTTAGTTATTTAAATATTTTGATAGATTTAATTATTATTTTTTTTTAAATTATGGGTGCATTCCAAAGAAGTCCAAACCGGTTTTTTCATCAAATCCGCACATGATGTTCATGTTATGGATGGCCTGGCCTGATGCTCCTTTAACCAAGTTGTCAATGGCTGAAATGATGACCAATCTGCCGGTTTCATCGATTTCGAAGCAGCCGATTTGAGCATAATTTGATCCCCTTACGCTGCTTAAGCGTGGAATTTCACCATCTTCCAATATTTGAATGAATGGTTCACCTTTATAGGTTTCCTTGTAGATATCCAATACCTCTTCACTTGTCACATCTGCTCCATCAACTAGGAAACAGTGGTTGGTGGTAAGTATTCCTCTGATTACAGGCACTAAATGAGGTGTAAAGGAAACCTTGACATCTGAAAATGCACCTAATTCCTGTTGAATCTCCGGCATATGCCTATGTTGGGTTACCTTATATGGGTTCACATTGTCCCCAATGTTTGGATAATGGGTTGAAGTGGTTGGGTTTACTCCAGCACCGCTTACTCCAGTCTTGGAATCGAAAATCATTCTGTCTGCAAGCTTTGCCTTTGACAATGGGTATCCTGAAAGAATTGCTCCTGTTACAAAGCATCCTGGGTTTGCAAGCAAGGTTGCATCCTTGATTTCCTCTCTGTGGATTTCAGGAAGTCCGAAAACTCCTTTCAAGTCAGAGGTATGTTCAATTCCATACCATTTCTCATAAACGTCAATGTCATTGAATCTGTAGTCCCCACTTAAGTCAATGACTTTAGCTCCGGTTTCAAGCAAATCCGGAACGATTTTCATTGAGGCTCCATGTGGAGTTGCTGTAAAGATAATGTCTGCATCCAATTCGCTTGGCTTCTTGTTTCTGAATACCAAATCGGTTCCTCTGATATGTGGATGGACCTTGTGGACTGGAGTTCCTTCAAACTGTCTTGAGGTAATGTCCACTATTTCAACTTCCGGGTGAGCTGAAAGTAATCTGATCAGTTCTCCTCCAGTATATCCGCTTCCACCTACAATTGCTACACTTACCATTTTTCACACCTTTCAATCTTATTTTTAAACAATTTCATAATATAATGTATATTTCTCAATTCCATTTTTTTTTAAAATTTAATCGTCATTAATCACATTGGTACAATCCAAATTCTTCTCTTCCAATTCGGAATGCTTTATTCTATTGATTATCTTGCAAGTACTGTCAAGCTCTCCTACCCTGTACTCCTTAACCCTTTTAGCCACTGCCTTGATTCCTCTTTTGTCCAATTGTTCCTGAAGCTTTGCAATGTCATGGTTTTGGTCTGAGCCAATGGCTATAATGTCCGGTTGGATCTCTTCAACAATCTTGAACATATCCCCATCATATCCAAGATAAGCCTCATCAACAGGCTTTAAGTATTTGATCATTTCCAATCTCTGGTTTTCATCAATAACAGGAATTCTTTTTTTCTTCTTAACTGTTGAATCTTTGGCTATCACCACAACAAGAACTGCATCTTCTCCGCCCAATTCCTTTGCTTTCTCAAGATACAATCCATGTCCCGGATGCAATAAGTCAAATGCTCCTGTTGCCATTACTTTCATATTATTTTCTCCATTTTTAGAAATTAATAATTATAATTAAATTTAATAAGTATTTTTTTATTCTTTTGTTCTTTCATTCTTTTAATAAATGATTTATTTAATGTCTTGGTATTTCAATGCATCAACAAGATTGATTTTATCCTTGTATAATGCTGAACCGATTACGACTCCCTTTGCGCCAGTTGCCTGGAGCTGCTTCAAGTCGTCCAAGCTGGTTACTCCTCCTGAGTAAACCACTGGAATGTCTACGGAATTGACAAGGTCAATAACAGGGTCCACATAGAATCCTCCAAGGAGTCCTTCCACATCAACATTTGTAAACAGGATGCTTCCTGCACCAAGATCCTGGAATTCCTTGCTTATTTCAGTTGCAGACTTGTCTATCTTTTCCTTCCAACCCTTTATGACAACCTTATTGTCCTTGCTGTCAAGGGAGATCATCACTCTTTCAGAGCCATATTCATCAGATAGTTTACTTATGGTTTCCGGATTCTTGATTCCCATGGTTCCGATAATCAGTCTGTCAATATCCAAGTTCAAGAGCTCTTCTGCATATTCCATGCTTCTTATGCCTCCCCCAAGTTGAATGGGAACTGAGACTTCATCAAGCACTTTCCTAATGGTTTCAATGTTTGTTGTGCTTTCAAGTGCGCCGTCCAAGTCGATTACATGGACAACTTCCGCACCTAAATCTTCCCATTTCTTAGCTACTTTCTCTGGGTTTTCGATAATTACCAGCTCGGTTCCAGGTTCTCCTTGCACCAGCTGCACGCATTTTCCATTCTTAATGTCTACAGCAGGCATGATCAGCATTTTGTTCTCTTGAAATGACATATTTATTCCTTTCAAAATCTTTTATAGGTTTTCAATTAAAATTTTCTAAAGATAAAAAATTTTAAACAATTATAATATTATAATATATCTCTTTTTATATTATTAATTATTTCTTATTTTTAAATTTTTTAGCCAGTATTTTTTTATTTAAAAAAAATATTTTCAGTTAATTATTTTTTATAATCAACCAATTCTCCAATTCTATTCAATACGGAATCAACTGATTTTTGGCTGTAATTCAATTCAATTCCATCAAATTGGCATGCTTGGACGCAATGGCCACAGCCAAGACATTTGTCTTGATCTATAGTGATTTTGCCATTTTCGATACTGATTGCATTTGCAATGCACACATCATCACCTAAACATTTTTTACACATTCTGCAATTTTCGTTTTGGGTATTTACTTTAACATCTTCAAGTCTTTTTATCTTATTGCTGATGTCATCGTCCAAATCCGGAATGATTTTCCATAAACAGCAGCAAGGGCAGCAATGGCAAATTGTCAGCAGTTCCTCTTTTGGCCCCACATTCATGAATACGCTATCTATTTTATTTCTTCCAATCAGATGGCTTAATCCTAGCTTGTCTGCTGTATCAACATGTTCTAAAGCTTCTTCAACACTTGCTGTTTTTCCATATTTTGAAGCTATTTTTTTAGTTGCAGGCCCTAAGAAGATACATCCAAAGTCATGAGGGTAATCTTGGCAACCTGCAGAGCTTCTGCAAAGACATTTGTTCATGATGAAAATGTTTTTGGCTTCCTTTATCGCTTCCTTTATGATTTCGCTTGGTACAAATTCAGAGTCATCTTTCTGGAAGCTTTGGTTGATTTCAATGTTTGCAGTGATTCTAGCTCTTTTAGTCTTATTAACTGCGCTCTTATTCGGAAGGACAAACATTTCATTATCTTCAAAAAGGAGTTTATCCGCTATTTTCTTAATTATTCTTGACTTTCTGGTTAACCGTGAAAGGAAAAATCTTGTTTGGAATGTGTATTTGGCTAATGATTTGGTGAAATTATCATTAGCTTCTTTTTCTATTCTGTCCTTCATGCTTTGTCTCTTATAATTTTTTTAAAAATCCTATTAAATTTTTGTTTTATTAATACTTAAAATATTTGATTTTTCTAAAGATTTCCCAAATTTTCGTCGATTTCAATGGATTTTGGCAAAACATTTATATATGATGTAAAATAATTATTACATATGTAATGTATTTTTTACAAAAGTAAATAATTTTTAACAAAAGTAAAAAATTAATTACATATTACTTATTTCCTCCTTTGATTATTTTGTGCACATAATATTCAAAAATAAGTTTTCTAAATTTTTTTTAAAAAAGATTTTAGGAAATCAACTAAGAATTGAAAATTATTATAATTATTATTTTATTATCAAAGGTGATATCGTGACTGATTATATTATTGAAACTACTAACTTATCCAAAAGGTATTCAAAAAACCTGGTTGTGGATTCAATAGATATGCATGTTGAAAAGGGAAAGATTTATGGTCTTTTAGGAAAGAATGGGGCTGGAAAAACCACTACAATGTGCATGCTATTGAATCTAGTATATCCTAGTGGAGGTGAAATACTTCTTTTTGGAAAAGACCCTCAGAAATATTCGAAGGAAGTCTATTCAAACATAGGTTCAATCATTGAAACCCCAGGATTCTATGAGAATCTGACTGCCTATGAGAACTTGAAAGTCATTGCCAAGCTTAGGGGAAACTATAATCCTCTAAATGTTAAGATGGTTCTTGAGATGGTCAATCTGGACCATGAGACAGACAAGAAGTTCAAGGATTATTCATTGGGAATGAAGCAGCGATTGGGAATAGCCGCTGCAATCATGCATAATCCTGAGCTCTTGATTCTGGATGAGCCAATCAATGGCCTTGATCCATTTGGAATCAAGGAAATCAGGGATTTGCTTAAGAAATTGTCCTGTGAATATGGAGTGACCATCCTGATTTCAAGCCATATCCTAAGTGAGATAGAAAACATTGCGGATGTGATAGGATTTATGGATGAAGGTGTGATGATTGAAGAGCTCACAAGGGATGAATTGCATAGAAGATTAAAGAAATATGTTGAATTCGAGGTTTCAGACATTGATTTGGCAATTGAGCTTCTGAAGAAAACAGGGTTCGAGGAAAATAGGGATTACTGTTTCAGAAGGAATTTAGGTGAATATATTGATGATTTGGATTCCAATAATGATAGTGATAAAAACACCATTGGGGGAACCATTCATTTACTCTCAAATTTGAATTTAAGAGAGGATTTCAATGCATTGTTTGTTCGTTCCGGAATCAATGTCAGAAAGGTGAATCTGTGTGAAGAGAACTTGGAGGAATTCTTTACTAGAATCATCTCCAATACATAAGATGATTCAATAAATTTTTATTTTTATAGGTGATTAAATGCTTACTTTTATCGAAATGGAATTTCTAAAGCTTAAGAGGTCAAAGATATTCTTATTGAGCATTCTTATGGCAGCATTGCCTGCACTTCTAATGTATATAGCAACCTTTGCCTTTGATGAGGTTCAGGCCTTTGAATCATTGTTCACCAATGTGAACATGTACATGTCAGTATTGTTTGCAGTCTTGCTCTTTGCAATAATCATGGCTTACCTTTTCGGCAGGGAATATAATGAGCATACATTGAAATCCATGTTGACCGTGCCGATATCAAGAGGAAAATTCCTGATGTCCAAATATGCAATGTTCCTGATTTGGATCATCATCCTGACTGCTGTAACAAGCGTATCTACAGCAATTTTTGGTTTTGCAGCCGGGTTGACAGGATTCACATTGAAGCTCTTTGTAGATAGCTTTTCACAATTGTTGTTTGCAAATCTTTTATTGTTCTTGACATTTTCACCATTTGTATTCATTTCATTATTCGTTACAAATATGGTTCCTGCAATGGTGGGTGGTGCAAGCCTAACCTTGGTGAACCTGTTGGTTTACGGCCAAAGCTGGGCTCCTTATGTTCCTTGGGTATGTCCTTATCTTATTGCTTCTGGTGAGATAGCTGAGTATAGTGTAAATATTTTGACTCCTTATGCTTTAATATTCGTTACTTTCCTAATAGGACTAATAATTTCTTATGTTTACTTTACTAAAAAGGATGTTCCTCTTTAAGTTTTATTTGTTTAACAATAAACCTCTATTTAATTTATTTGCTAAAAAGGATGTTTCTAATAAAAATTAAACTCAACCTCTTCAAAACATCTTTTTTAGTATCTCTTTTTATTTATCTTTCCATTTTTTTTAGAATTTTTTATAGTATTACTTTTGACTTAATTTAACTCAATTAAGTAATAAATAATTTTAAATATCATTTGAAACTTTATAATAAATAGTAATCAAAATTAGCAAAAAAGTATTACTCAAACTTATTTTTTCATAAAAAAAGTAATAACTTATCTTGATGTGATAAAATGAAAGTCAATATTAAGGAGTTAAATAAGGATTCAAATGATCTAATGGAAGTTAGGGAATTCTTATTTAAAATGATCAAAAAGGAGTTTGGATACGATTATGTACCTGAATGGCATCAAGATGTTATGAATCTGGATGAGTATTATATCAATCCTGAAAGGAATGCCTTTTTTGTTGCTTACAGCGAAGATGGTGAAATCATAGGTACAATCGGCATAAGGGCCTATGACAAGAATTTCGAACAGTTCAAGCATTTGTACTCAAATGAGACCACATCAAGCATCTGGAGACTTTTTGTTGATAGAAGATACAGACGCTGTGGCTTGGCTTCCAAGATGTTCAGTGTAGCTGAAAACTTTGCAAAGGATAGCGGTTACAGGGACATTTACTTGCATACCCATAAGAACTTGGATGGAGCCTTAAGGTTCTGGACCAAAATGGGTTTCGTTGTTACTTTAGATCAAGGTGACGAGCTTGAGACTGTCCATATGGAAAAATACATTAAGAAATTAGAGATTTCACCACAGGCAAGCATCTTAACCTATACATTGAAAATTTAAAAATAGCATTTTTTAAAAAAAGTTTTCTATGATAATATATTTGTTAGTATAATAATATTGTACTAAAATAATAATTATTCTCTTTTTATATACTTTTGAGTGAATGGGCAGGCATAAATACATTTTCCGCATACTGTATCCGCTTTTCCCAGGTTTTCCTCAGAGACTACCAAAGCGTACCTTTCACACTTCTTGTCATCGTAGAACTCGTTTCTTTTAAGTTTGTAATTCCAGTTTATGCCGCTTATTGCTCCACCGGGACATGCATCCCTGCAGATCATGCACTTGCCGCATTTGGATTTGAGAACCGGCTCTCCAATTTCCAAAGGAGCATTTGTTATAACTGATGACAATCTTAAGGCAGATCCATATTTTAATGTAGTAAAAAGTGCAGACTTTCCAATCCATCCGAGCCCTGCACGGGTAGCTATTGTCTTATGAGGCAATTCAAAGGAGTTATATGGTCCAAAATCACCACCCAGTCTCTTTTTTGTTTGGGCATATGCATCATATCCCTTATCAATCAAATACTCTTCACAAAGCATCCCAAGTGCATCCAATCGAGTATTTAAGTCTATCAACTCGTAGAGATACTCTTTGGTCGGTGCATTTTCCATATTTCTGATAATTTCCTTGGGGTAGCTGATGTAAAATACGACACCTGAATTCAATCCTTCTCTTGGTGTAAAATTCGTTATGTCTGCAAAGCCTACCTCTGTTGCACCATGTTCTTTTAAATGTTTTTTCAATTCAATTGATAGGGGCATGGTCGAATATTTAGACTTGATTATATATAAATTTAATTTAAGTATTATTTTTAGTTGAAACTAAATTTTATTACTTTGTAAATTATTATTCTAAAAAATTGAATAAAATATAAAAAATTAATTTTAAAATGCTATTTTTGCATATTTTTATTTGAAAATTTTTTAAATACTTATATAATTCAAGTTTAATTGAAAAGTAATAAATATCTTTTTATATTTATTACTACATAAATAAGTTTAGTATTAAAATAATTAAAATAAGTATTACTTATAGGTCATTTTTCTACAAAAAAGTAATACTCTTACAATATTAGGTTATTTTAATAAAAATTTATACATGGTGAATAAATTATGGATCAAAAAACTAAGAGGATTATAGGTGCTGTAGCAGCTATTCTTGTTATTGGTCTTGCTGCATTTGCTTTCATGGGAGGATCAACTGACAGCGATCCTACTCATTTGACTGTAGCGACTCACAGTAACATGAAAGAACCAGAAGCTGGTTTCAACCCACTTACTGGTTGGGGCTGTGGACACATGAACTATAACCCACTTGTACAAAGCTGTTTATTCAAAACAGATAAAAACGGAGACATAGTTCCTGATCTCGCAACTGATTATTCAATCAGTGCTGACGGTTTAACTTGGACTGTAAATGTTAGAGATGATGTTAAATTCTCAGACAACTCTACTTTTGACGCAAAGGATGTAGCATTTACATTCAACACTGCAAAAGAAACTGAAACTGACTTGGATTTAACCAATCTTGAAAAGGTAACCGCTAAAAACGACACTTGTGTTGAATTCAAATTAGTGGAACCAAGATCAACCTTTATCTATGACTTAAGATACGTAGGTATCGTACCTGAAGAGTATGACAATGAAACCTACGGTGAAAACCCAATCGGTACTGGACCATATGTATTGGACCACTGGGATAAAGGTCAACAAGCAATCTTCACCTTAAATGACAATTGGTATGGAGACACCCCTTACTTCACTCAAATCAACATGTTGTTCCCTGATGAAGCTACCTGGTTAGAGCTTGCTAAATCCGGTCAAGTTGATGTAGCTCCAGTTGCAACTTCTGCATTGAACGAAACTGTAGACGGTTACAACTTCGTTGAAAAATCTGCAGGTAGAGCACAAGGTATTTCCTTGCCATACATTGCAGATGAAGGCAAGACCAGTCCTGCTGGCGCAAAGATCGGTAACAATGTAACTGCTGACAAAGCAATCAGAGAAGCATTGAACGTCGGTGTAAACCGTCAAAAAATCTGTGATGAAGTATTCTCCGGTCACGCTAGCCCAGAATATACCAGTGTAGATACAAGAACCTTTGCAAACCCTAATGCAAAAGTAAAAGATGGTGATGTTGCTAAAGCTAAACAAATCCTTAAGGAAGGTGGATGGGAAGACACTGATGGTGATGGAATTGTTGAAAAAGATGGTGTAAAAGCATCCTTTGACTTATACTACCCACCTGATTACCTTGACAGACAATCCTTAGCAACCGTATTTGCAGAACAAGCTAAAGATTTAGGTATTGAAGTAAACCTCCAAGGTGCTGACTGGGATACCATCTACTTGAACATGTATTCCTCTGCTGCAGTAATGCAACAAACCTCACCTGACCCATATAAATCCATCTACCAACAATTCCACAGTAAAGAGGTAGATGACTTCTACATGAACCCTAACTTATACAGCAATGCTGCTTCTGATAGTTTAATGGAACAAGCAATGCATTCCAATGACTTCAACGCAGCTGACAAGTTATGGGCTGAATCCGCTCTTGTAAACGGCGGAGGTTGGGGTCCTGCTGGAGACGCTCCATGGGTATGGCTTGTTAACTACAACTACAACTACTTCGTAAAAGAAGATATTGATATGGGTGAACAACCTGACGGTTTAGGAAATGACTTCTTAATTAATGTTGTTGAATGGACTAGAACCAATTCAACTGCATAATTTTTTCATTTCCTTTTTTATTTTTTTTATAAATTTTTTCTTTTAAATCCTAATTAAGAATATATCAATATCAGTTTATTTCCTATTGATTCCAAAATTGGATTTTGAGAATGATTGTTCCTTTTTAGACTTTAAAAGAATATTTGTATTTTAAAAAAATTAAGGGGGTTTATTTTAAATGAATAAACAAAAGGTAGCAAAATATTTTGGCTGGAAATTGGTACGTTTCATCGTATTGATGGTTGCTGTTGCAATATTCAGTTTTGTATTATTAGATTTATCCCCTATTGACCCAGTTAATGCTTATTTACATGGTGCTGCAGTATCAGAAGCTCAAAGACAAATCTTACAGCAGTACTTCGGTACAAATGTTCCATTGCCTGAAAAGATCTTCCATTGGCTTATGGATTTGATTCAAGGAGATTTGGGAATGTCCTTGATATATCGTAGGCCGGTTATGGATGTTATCATTGATAAGTTCATGGCTTCTCTTGCTTTAATGACAATATCATGGATATTAAGTGGTGTCATTGGTTTCGCATTAGGAGTCGTAGCTGGTAAGAACAAAGGTTCCTGGATTGACAAGGCAGTGAAGGTTTACTGTTATGCAATTCAATCCGCACCATCCTTTTGGGTAGGTATGCTCATACTGATGGTATTTTCCGTTTACCTTGGATGGTTCCCAATAGGATTCGGTGTTCCTATTGGTGTAAGAAGTACTGATGCGACATTCATAGAGTGGGCAACCAGGCTTGTCCTTCCTACATTGACATTAAGTCTTGTTGGGCTTGCGCCGATTGCAATGTACACACGTAATGAACTGACCCAAGTATTGTCCTCTGATTATGTATTGTTTGCAAAATCCAGAGGGGAAAAAGGTTGGAATTTAGTAAAAGATCATGGTTTAAGGAATATAATGTTACCTGCAATCACACTCCAATTCCTTTCATTCAGCGAATTGTTCGGTGGAGCAGTAATGGTGGAACAGGTATTCTCATATCCTGGAATCGGACAGACTGCAGTTGCAGCCGGTCTTCAAAATGATGTTCCGCTATTTTTAGGAATTGTGGTAATCAGTGCAATATTTGTATTTGTCGGTAACTTGCTTGCGGATATTTCCTATTACTTCATAGATCCAAGAATTAAGGAGAATGAGTTCAATGATTAAGAAAAGAGCTAATGATAAGGAGCAATGGTTCATATACCGTGCAAATCTTAGAAC
Source organism: Methanobrevibacter sp. (assembly GCF_017410345.1). Lineage (NCBI taxonomy): Archaea > Methanobacteriati > Methanobacteriota > Methanobacteria > Methanobacteriales > Methanobacteriaceae > Methanobrevibacter > Methanobrevibacter sp. Next base: position 91,193 of record NZ_JAFQQZ010000021.1, on the reverse strand, counting down.
AAAAACCCTTGTAATCATTGCACTTGCAGTTTTGATTATCCTAAGCATTTTCATATGCGGATATTTCATAAGGGATATCCCTACTAATTTTGCTTCAGCTAATCAAATGCCTTCATTGGAACATCTTTTCGGAACCGATTGGATGGGAAGGGACATGTTCCAAAGAACAGTTGCCGGTCTTGGATTAAGTATAATGGTAGGTTTCATTGCATCAGTAATCAGTACAATAATCTCCATTACTTTAGGATTGTTCTCAAGCTTCAACAAGTTTGCTGATGAATGTGTTGCAGGAATAATAGACCTATTCGGTTCAATTCCACATATTCTTTTGATTATCCTTGTTTCAATAATGTTCGGAGGAGGAGTGTTCGGTGTAATCATGGGTGTAGGTTTGACTCATTGGACACCGCTTGCAAGAGTTCTCAGATCCGAAGTTAAGGAAATCAGAACCAAGGAATACATTGCTCTCGCAGAAAATCTCGGAAGAACAAAGGTTTGGATAGCGATTAAACACATTTTCCCATTGATCATTTCCCAGATAATTGTAGGTGTAATCCTAATGTTCCCTCATGCAATCATGCACGAAGCTGCAATCACATTCTTAGGATTCGGATTGCCACCTCATGAACCTGCAATTGGAGTTATATTGGCGGAATCCATGCACTACTTATCCTCTGGATACTGGTGGCTTGCATTCTATCCTGGTGTATCACTATTGTTAGTGGTACTGCTCTTTGACTTGATTGGAGAAAATGTTGAAAAACTGCTCAATCCTGAAACTGCGCAAGAATAAGAGAAATTTTAATAATTTCTCTTTTTCAATTTTTTTAGGGGAAATAGGACTATAAATCGTAATATGATAATTGAAATCATATTTAGGAGATTAAATGAATATAGAAATTAGAGAAATCGAAAACGATGACTCTCAAATAAAGTCTGTTCAGGATTTCTTATATGAACAGATAAAAATCGAATATGGTATTGGGCCTATGCCTGAATTTCACTATGATATTGAGGGATTGAAAGAGTATTATGTCTTGCCGGAAAGGAATGGCTTCTTTGCAGCATATGATGGAGAAAGGATAGTTGCAACAGCTGGAATTAGGGCATATGACAAGGATTATGAGTTTTTCAAAGGCCAGTACACAGAAGACAACACTGCAAGCATATGGAGAATAATGGTTGACAAGGACTATAGGAGAATGGGACTTGCACGCAGTCTTGTTGAAAACTTGGAAGAGTTTGCAAAAAAGGCAGGATACGATCAGATTTATCTTAATACTCACAGATATCTGGAGGCAGCTTTGCCATTTTGGAGCTCTTTAGGTTATGTGGTAACCATAGAAGAAGATGACTATGATGAAACGAATCACATGATAAAGATTATTTAATTTAAAAAGGGTTAATTGAAATTTTAATGAGGATTATCTATTATTGGAAAGGTTAATTGAAATTTAATGATGATATCTTAATTACAAGAAGTGTTAATTGAAATTTAAACAATATAGGTGGTTTAATGGACAAATTATTGGATGTTGAAAATGTTTCAATTTCATTTATACAATACACAAAAGGGTTGAATCAGAGGGATTTGAAGGTAATCACTGATTTGACCTTGGATATTGCTGAAGGTGAGATTTTGGCGGTATTGGGTTCAAGCGGTTCTGGAAAGAGTCTGCTTGCACATGCAATATTCGGAATCTTGCCTGAAAATGCAAGACTTAATGGAAAGATCAAATTCAAAGGCAAGGAATTGTCACAAGAGGACAAGGAGGAAATCAGAGGTAAAGGCATAGTTCTTGTGCCTCAGTCCGTTAACTTCCTTGATCCTTTAATGAAAATATCAGACATTGCAATTGGACATTGCGATAGCGAGGAAGAGAAAAAGGCAAAGAAAGTCAAGCAAAGGGAAATCTTTGAACATTATAATTTAGGTCCTGAAGTGGATGATATGTATCCATTCCAATTATCCGGTGGAATGGCAAGAAGGGTTCTTGTTTCTACCGCACTGCTTGCCGATCCTGACCTTGTAGTGGCAGACGAACCTACTCCTGGTCTTGATGAGAAGACTGTTGAAGAGACATTGAATCACTTCAAGCATATGAAGGAAGATGGAATTGGTGTTCTTTTAATCACTCACGATATTCATGCTGCATTGGAAGTTGCAGACAGAATAGGAATTTTCTACTCAGGATATGTGATTGAAATCGCACTTAAGGAAGACTTCTCAGGAGATGGTGAAAACCTCTTGCACCCATATACTAAATCATTATACAAGGCATTGCCTGCAAATGGATTTGAAGTCATTGAAGGATATCAGCCATTGCATGGTGAAATCATTGAAGGATGTCCATATTATGACAGATGTGACATGAGATTTGAAAGATGCAAGAAGGAAAGGCCTGAATTGGTTGATATTGGCTTGAAGAAGATCAGATGCTTCAAATATTATGATGATGCTGAGGAGCTTGTTGAAGAGCCGGTGACTGAGGAAATTGCTGAAGAAGTTGTTGAGGAGCCTGTAGTTGAAGAGGTTTCTGAAGAGCTTGTTGAGGAGCCTGTAGTTGAAGAAGTTTCTGAAGAGCCAATAGTTGAAGAGTCTGTTGTTGAAGAAGAGGCTACTGAGATTATTGAGGAAGGTGAATAAAATGGAGCTTATAGCAAAGAACATTTCCTTTAAATATCCATCAGCTAAAAAGTACTTATTGAAAGATGTAAACCTTGAATTGGATAACAATAAGATCATTGGATTGATAGGAGACAGTGGTAGCGGTAAATCCACATTATGTAAAATCCTATCAGGTTATGTCACCAAATATCAAGGTGAAGTATTGTTTGAGGGCCAACCACTTCCTAAAAAAGGATTCAAGCCGGTTCAATTGATTTATCAACACCCTGAAAAGGTAATGAATCCTAAATGGAAAATGAGTCAGGTTTTAGCTGAATCATGGGATGTTAAAGATGAAGATTTGGCCCAATTCGGTATTCAAAAATCTTGGCTTACAAGATTCCCACAGGAATTGTCAGGTGGTGAGCTTCAAAGGTTTTCAGTGCTCAGATCCCTTAATCCAAACACAAAGTTCCTGATTGCCGATGAAATGACCACAATGCTTGATGCAATCACACAGGCGCAAATCTTGGATACTGTCTTAAAAATAGTAAAGGATAGAAAAATGGGATTCCTGTTGGTAAGTCACGATATGGATTTGGTAGACACAATCTGTGATGATAAGATATACTTAAAGGACATCAATGCTGCTATGAAGTAGCATTTTATTCTTATTAATTTTTTATTTGAAGATTATTAAACCACCCATCTTCCAAACTTTTAGAAAAAGTTTGATCAAAACTTTTTCTATTTTTTTTAACTTTTTTATTTTAAGTTTTTATTTCAAATAACTTTTTTTTAAATTTTCAATTAAAAATAGCAAAATTATTAATTTCATGCAATTACATGAAATTAAATAATCAGTTAAATTCCTTTTTTAGTAGTTTTCCTTGAAATTCTTAATCAATCTTGCAAATATGGAAATCTCTGATGGCGGTTTTTCGATTTCCTCTTTCTTAAACCATTTTGCCTTAAGAATTTCATTCTCATCCACCTTGATCTCACCGGATTTGTATTTGCATATGCAACCGATCATCAAGGAATTTGGGAATGGCCAGGATTGGCTTCCAAAGTATTCAATGTCCTCAACTTCAATGCCTACCTCTTCCTTAACCTCTCTTTTCACCGCTTCCTCTATGCTTTCTCCAGCTTCCAGGAAACCAGCTATTAGAGTGTATCTGATGAATTCGTGGTAGGAATGCTTAGCCATCAATACCTTGTTTGTCGGCTTTCCTTCAGCATCAAGGTCATCATAATCCTTTTTGATGATTGTAGTGATTATTGCCGGGCAAATCCTTGTAAAACTAGTGAATCCACATTCAGGACATACTTTAGCATTTTCCACATCTGAAGTGACTGTTTTTGCACCGCATCTTCCGCAATACTGATGGTTGTTTTCCCAATCTATTATCTGAATGGCCCTTCCGGCAATCAAATAGCTTTCCTCATCTATGTCAAAGACAAAATACAAGTCAAGGAATTCATGATTTTCATTGGATTCGATATATTTTTCACAGTCAAAATCTTCAACTAATTCAACTGCAAAGCAGTCCTTTGAATAGAATTCTCCAATATGGAGACAGTTTTTAATATCATCATCTTTCAATCCAATATCCTTCAAGTCCTTAATAATTGGAACTTGATTATCGATAAGCAAGAGCTTCCTTTCCTTAAAGATGAAATAATATTTCTCCTCAGTATTCTTGATTTCAGAGTCCAATATATAATTATCATAAATGCTTATATATCCTTCATCATGTAGTGTTTTCATAATTAATTATTTGTCATTTTAGTTTATATTCTTAATTGAAAATTATGATTTTTTCTTAAAAAACGAGTAATTATTTTTATTTTTTTTAATTAAATAGCTAAATATTTAAATTGTTAAAATAAAAATTATATTAAAAATTGAAAATATGAATAAAAAATTATATTTTTTAAAAATTTAAATTCTAATTTTATTATTTTGTGATTATTATGAAACGAACTGCACTTAAAATTGCTTACATTGGCACTCATTTCCATGGATTCCAAAGACAGCCTGATGTGAGAACCGTTGAAGAGGAACTGATCTATCATCTTAGGAAATTAGGATATATAGATGACTTGAAGGCTTCAAGGTTTAGAATAGCAGGGAGAACTGATGCGGGAGTTCACAGTTTGGGAAATGTGATCAGTTTCCAAAGCGAGAAGGAAGTTCGTGTCAACCAAATCAACAACAGCTTGCCTGATGACATTCAGATAATCGCTTGGGCACCGGTCAGATTCGGTTTCAAGCCAAGATATGCCAAAATGCGCTGGTATAGATACATACTGTTTGAAGAGGACTTGGACATTGATCTTTTAAGGCAGACTGCTGAAGTATTCAAGGGAACTCATAATTTCACTAATTTTACCAAAAGAAAGCAGAAAACAACTGAAAGAACAATTGAGGACATAGTAATCACACAGCCAGTTATAGATGAAGCCGATAAGAATAAGAACAATGATTTTGCTCATCTAAACAAAACCTACAGCCCTATTTTTATAGATATTTATGGTGAAAGCTTCCTATGGAATATGGTTAGAAAGATGATGAGAGTATTCCTGGATGTAAATTATGGAAAAATGACTCTTGATGATGTAAAAAGACTTCTTGACCCTGAAGAAGGCGAACCAAGAGCATACATTAAGGTTGTTGAGCCGGAAAACCTTATCTTAATGGACATAGAGTATGATGGAATCAGGTTCAGATATGATGATTATGCATGTGAGAGATTTAGAAGATATTTGGTTGACAATCTCTTTGACTTGCAAAAGACCTATTCAGTTACAGAATCCATGTTGAATTGTTTGGATGATTTAAAATAAGCGAAATTAATAAATTTTTAAGAGTTATTAAAAAAAGAATTGCTTTTAAAAAATAAAAAAGGAATCTTATTAATTAAAATCATATGTCACTTAACTAATAAGATATTAATAAATTAAACGCTACCTATCATTGAAAAGTCTAGGTATCCCATTAAAGCTAAAATGACTTCAATAATAACTACAACAATACCAACAATAATCATATATTTTCCATGTTTTTGGTAGAATGGGTCGTCTTTTTTTAAGAAATATAATGCTGCCCCTATAATTATACCTACTATTGGGTAGAATACTGCAAGAAGGTATCCAATTCCTACAAAAAATTTTTCAGTGAATGTTTTATCCATTTTCTCTCCTCCAAAATCTTTTAAGAATAATATGCATTATTCTTATTAATATTAGGTTTTTTATAAACTGATATATTAATTTTTATATATTTTATAAATTTTTCCCCTTTTTTTATCCCTTTATTCAATTTTAATCAATTATTAAAAGTTTATATACTAGTTTGAATATAATCACTTTGAAGAATTTCTAAATTCTTATAATCTATGGAGGGAAAATATGTTAAAACCTATTATTTGTGCAATCTTGTCTTTAATTATTCCAGGTTTAGGTCAAGCTGTTGCTGGAGATTTAAAGAAAGGTATCATATTCTTTGTAGCTGCAGTAATAGTTGGAATTTTAGCGGCAATTGTATTTAGACAATGGCTTGTTCACTTAATTAATGTATTGATTGCTCTTTATGCTGCATATGATGCTTATCTTATGGCAAGTGAATATATATAATATTTCTATTTTTTAATTTTTTATCTAATTTTTCCTATTTTTTTCTTATTTTTTTTAACAAGCTATTTATATAAGTTTAAATAAACTCATTTTGAAGAATTTATTTTTAAATTCTTTATTGATTATGGAGGAAAAAGCATGGAAACAAAAGCAATCATTGCATTAGTTATTTCATTTATTTTCACCGGATTAGGTATTGCATACTTAGGCGATCTTAAAAAAGGTGTAGGTTTATTTGCAATTGGTGTTATTTGTGGCCTTTTAGGTGTGTATGTAAGTGGCATATTTACTTACATTGGAATAATCGTATGGATTGCAGCTTTATACTTAACCTATAAAGAAACACAAACAATCGCATAAGGCAATTATATTAGAAAAAATTAATTAAATCAATTTTTTTCTTTTTCTTTTATTTTCTATCTACTTTTTTTAATATTTTTTTCATTCCAAATAATCATGATTCTCTCTCATTTTATCTAAAATAAGTTTCATGGACTTCTTCTCAGACTCATTTCCCACTTTTTGGCAAACCCTATTCAGCTCTTTCATATGGGTCCAGATAATGTCCTGCTTATCCTTGTATTTGTGGTCGAATCTGCAATAGTAGACAAGACTTTCAATGACTGCATTCATGGAACGGCTTAAAGGAACTATCTCATCGTATTCCCTTGTATAAATGTCCTCAACTTCACAGGTAACCACATGTCCGATTCCATCATTGTAATCATTTTCTCTTTTTTTCTCAATTCTCTTAATTACATGTGCCTTGAAGAATCCTAAAGAGCCTTTAATCAAAGGAAATCCGTTGAATTCATCAAAATATGCATCATCCAGTTCTCCAATGGTGGAATATGTGAATATTAGAGGATTCTTTGTAATGTTTACAATAAGTTCTCCATTTTCCAAAATATTCTGGTGTGTATGCACGCAATTGTCCAAATGAATCACTATATGGTTTGAATCCTTGCAGATCACTCCAATAGGTGCGGCATTTTTAATTGATTCATTGCTTTGGGTGGTGACAATGGTTTCATACAATTGTCCCTTAAACATGTTCAATGACTCTAAACTTTTTGCCTTTTCATAGTGCCTGTCGTTTATTATTAATTCGTTTTTCATAATTGTCCTCAATTAGTATTTTAAACATTTTGATTTATTAGACTTTTTATTTTGTTTTTATTTTATCTGTTATCCTATGTTTATTAAACTATATATTATTTGAAAAACATAACTTTATATAATATAAATTAAAATAAAATTTATCAAATTTCAACGGATATAATAATTCGATTTTAATTCAACTAATATAAGGATGTTTAAAAATGAAAATAGCTATTGTACTTGGAACAAGGCCGGAAATAATCAAGATGGCTTCTGTCATGGATGAGATAGAAAAGAGAGGCCATGAACTCTTATTGATTCACACTGGCCAGCATTATGATAAGGAAATGTCTGAGAATTTCTTCATTGACTTGAAATTGCCTACTCCAAACTATAACATTCATGTGGGATCAGGTTCCCATGGAAAGCAAACAGGCAAGATGATGGAAGGTATTGAAGAGGTTCTATTGGATGAGAAACCGGACATTCTGCTTGTTCAAGGAGATACCAATGCGGTGCTTGCAGGTGCCCTTGTTGCAAGCAAATTGCACATTCCAGTAGGTCATGTTGAGGCAGGTCTTCGCTCATTTGATGAGACCATGCCTGAGGAAATCAACAGGCTTGCTGCAGACATCTGCTCCAAATTATACTTTGTTCCAACTGAAGAGTCAGCCATCAACCTTGCAATGGAAGGAATCTCAAGAAAAAGGATATTCATCACTGGAAACACTGTAGTGGATGCATGTTTCAGAAACCTTGAGATATCCAAAAACAGAGAAAAGAGTGAATATGATCAAGGACTGGCTGATTTGGATATTGACAATATGGAAAATATCCTTACCTTGACAATGCACAGAGCGGAAACAGTTGATGATAAAGATAGATTGACCAATATCATTGAAGCATTGGAGGAATTGAATGATATGAACATAATCTTCCCAATACATCCAAGAACCAAAAAGACAATGGAGAACTTCGATTTATTTGATAGATTAAACAACCTTGAACATGTTCATATAATAAAGCCGGTGGGCTATCTTGATTTCTTGCTTCTCATTTCAAAATCCACAATCATCCTAACGGATTCCGGAGGATTGCAGGAAGAAGCGATCACACTTGATGTGCCGGCACTTACCTTAAGGTACAATACTGAAAGGCCTGAAACAGTGACTGCAGGTGGAAACATTCTTGTAGGGTCTGACAAGGAAGTCATTCTGGAGAATGCAAGAAGGATACTGGATGATGAGGACTTTGCAAAAAGGATGAAATCTGCCAAAAACCCATATGGGATGGGAAATGCGGCAGAATTGATGATTAGAATAATAGAGGAATCAGATAAGAATGACACTCTTAAGATGGAAGCTCCTGATGAGGTGATGGCAAGCTTCACCCGTCATATGAAAGCTATTGATGATGACATTACAGTAAATGAGTTTGAAGAGGAAAACGATTCATTGGTTAAGATAGCATTTGAAGGGGAAGAGATCAGATTCCCTTATGATGACTTGAATTTGAATGGACTTACAGTTATTTATGAGGATTACAGTAATTAATTAGATTAGAATTATTTTTTTATTATTAGGCGATTAAAATGGTTGATTTGAAAGACGTTAATGATGATTCAATATTGGTATTCGAATACTTTACAGCAGCAGGTGTGGAAGACCTGTCAATAGTCTCAGAAGCTGTAGAGCTTATAAGGTCTCTTGTAAGCGACTTAAAGGATGAAGACATTTATGTGCTTCTTGCAAAGCAGTTTGAAAACATATTTGACGATTTTGACTTTGATGTAAAGACAGTGGTCATTGAAGAGACCCTCGAAGATTGGTTGGAAAAAGAGGCATATGTCTTTGATAGGGCCATGTTCATTGCAGCTGAAGGTGACATGAACCTATATAATCTGACCAAATTGCTTGAATCAAAAGACGTAAAGGTTTATGGCAGTGACCATTTTGCAGTTAAGCTCGCTTCTGACAAATATGAAACCTTTGACTATCTGGCTAACAGAATACCTCAACCGATGACATACAATATTCTCCTCAATAAGAAAACCTATTGGAAAAGGGCCATTCAAATCTTCTTTGATACAATCAATGGAGATTACGGTGATGGCAATGATGATGGTGCAGTTCCAATAATGCAAAAGCCTAAGGACATTCCTGTCTTGGACAATTCCGATAGGGATGTGGTCAAGGAGAATAAGCTAATTGCAAAGCCACGCTTTGGTGTGGATTGTGACAACATTAAGATAATCGCATCTAAAAGGGATATTGACGATTTAGAGGAGATTTATGAGGAAGGTTCCAGATTCATCGTTCAGCCATACATTGAAGGGGACGTTTGCAGTGTCTGCCTAATCAGTGATGGCAAAGAGGCAATCCCAATCAGCCTGAATAAGCAGATCGTTGAAATAGATGAAAACGGCGGAGAATATCTTGGAGGATATGTTCCTTATGAACATCCGCTAAAGGACAAGGTCTTTGAGTATGCTAAAAAAGCATGTGAATATGTACCAGGACTAAAAGGTTTTGTGGGAATTGACTTTATAATTGAAGATGGTTACATTTATCTTTTGGAAATAAACTCAAGATTCACCACTTCATATGTTGGGCTTCAAAAGATCATCAATATCAATATAGCAAAGACAATCATTGATTTGATTGATAAAAGGATAAGTGTTGAGGATATTGGTGAGATAACTTACAGTTCAAAAGCAAGCTTTTGTAAGAATGACAATGGAATCTTGGAAATCAAGATAGAAGATAATTAGATTATATGAATGTTAAATCTTTGAAATCAAGATAGAAGATAATTAATTTTTATTAAATGAATCTAGAAATGAAATAGAAGAATAATCAGACTTGGTGATAATGTGAAGGTAGCAGGTTTTGATATTGGTGGTGCAAACACCGATTTGGCAATTGTTGAGTATGAAAATGGTGAGATAAAGGATATTCAAACAGTATTCGAATACTTGCCTATGTGGTCTCAAAATGAAAGATTGGGAAATGTCCTATATGATTTGATTGAAAAGATATGTCCTGTTGAGGAAATAGATGCTGTGGGAATTTCCATGACTGCAGAATTGGTGGATGCATTTGAGACAAAGGCTCAAGGAGTATTGGATATAGCCACCACCTGTGAGAAGCTTTTTGACTGCCCTGTTGCTTACATTGGTGTTGACAAGGTATTGTCACTTGCTGAACTTATGGCAAATCCTATTGAAGTTGCTGCGGCAAACTGGATAGCCACTTCACAGATTGTTGCTGAAATAGAGAGGGATTGCATTTTTGTGGATACTGGAAGCACAACCACTGACATCATTCCAATCAAGGATGGGCATGAATGTGCAAAGGGAAGAACCGACTTCGAAAGATCCGCTACTGGAGAGCTTGTATACACAGGAACCTTAAGGACCAATCTTACAAGCTTCATTGATTCCATCCCATTCAAGGGGGAAAACTATAGGGTCGCTTCCGAACTCTTTGCAATCACTGCCGATGTCTACAATGTCCTTGATTTGATCAAGGATGAGGATTATGTCTGCGCTACCTGTGATGGAGCAGGAAAGTCCAAGGAAGAGTCTGCAAGAAGAATTTCAAGAGTTGTATGTGCAGATTTGGACATTTTATCTATGGAAGACATCAAGGAAATTGCTGATTATATTCACAAGGAACAAGTGAAGCAGATTGCTGCAGGGCTTAAGGAAGTCTCAGATAGGGAAGGATTGGACAAGGTGATTGTAACCGGTCTTGGAAAGGACATCCTATGTGCAGAGGCAGCTAAGCTCTTAGGTCTTGATGTGAAGTCCATGGGTGACTTCTATAGTGATGATGAATGTACTGTGGCTCCAGCTATTGGTACAGCCATTATGATGAAGAATTACTTGGATTAATTTCTTAAATTTACTATTTGCGAGAGTAGTTAGATATTTTTGTGATACTATGGGAAAGAAGACTAAGATAATCATTGTCAGTTTGATAATTATCATTGCGGCCATTTTAGGATTTTTCATTTTAACCGAAGGAAGCTCTGAAATTATTGGTGAGAATGATTTGGGTTATGTGACAAAGGTAAATTATACTCACTCAAACAATACAACTGTAAAGATTGCAGTTGTTTCAGGTATGCATTCAAGGGAATCCCTTCATAAGCTTATTCTTCCTTTGGCATGCAGGTTCTTTGCATTCACCCATAGTGATGCGGAGATAATAAATTATCAGGTTAAGGTAACCGATTCTCCTGAAAAATTCGAGCAAGGAAGAAAGAATGGTGAATCTCTGGTTCATGATTATGTTGTTAGCGATGTAGCCAAATCAGATCCCGATTTGGTCATCATTGGCCATGACCACGAGCCAGGATATGGAGAAGGATATTATATAGCAACTCCAACCATGGATAATGCATCTGTAGACTTAGCGGAGGTAGTTACAGATGATATTGGCTTTAATTTTTATAAGAGAAATAAGACAAGACCAAGCAAAAGCACATCAATCAAGAAAGTGGACACTCCTTTAGTTGAAACCGGAACTCTTGTCTTCGTTTATGAAATTCCGGAAACAGATACAAAAACCTTGGCATTCATAGAATCCTATAGATTATTGGATGCTTCCTATAATCATTTGAAAAATTAGTTTTTTTTTTAAATTGATTTTTTTAATACTTATGTTTATTAACAATTAAGGATATATCTTAAATTGAAAATGAATTAAATTTTTTTTCAAAATTTTATTGAGGACTAATAATTAAATTTTTTGAGGCAAATAATGGAAATTGATATATTCAACTTACTGATTGCAATTTTAGCTGCGGTTTATTTTATGCTGCCTGCTTATGTGGCTAACCTTAGCGGTCTTGCATTTGGTGGAGGAACACCTGTTGATGGTGGAAAGGAATGCAAGGATGGTCGCAGGCTTATTGGTAATGGAGTAACATGGAAAGGCTTCCAGAATGGTACCATCATCGGAACCCTTGTTGGTGTAGTATTAGGTATTATAGGTACCTTCTTTGGAGATTTAAGCGTATTGACTGGCGGAATCATAGACCTTCCTGTTTATGGCAGTGTAATTGGCGGTTTGATTTTAGGATTCCTAATGGCTTTCGGTGCATTGTTCGGTGATTTGGTCGGAAGTTTCATTAAAAGAAGAATAGGTCTCCAAAGTGGAGAGCCAGCTCCTATTATGGATCAATTGGATTTCGTAGTAGGTGCACTCGTATTAAGTTTATTGGTAGTTAGAATCAGTTGGAAATTCTTCCTTCTTATTTGTGTTCTTTCCATTGTTCTACATTTAGGATCTAACACTGTTGCTTATTTGCTTGGAATCAAGGATGTTTGGTACTAATACAAACTTTTGGAAAAAGTTTGATCAAAATCTTTTCCAAGTTTCAAGCATTATCATTTTATTTTTTCATTCATCATCAAAAATATCCACTAACGGCTTTTGCTCATTTGTTTTTATGATTGGAGTTTCTTCTCTTTTCTTACCTTTATCGTCTCGTTTCTTAAATCTCCAGCCATATTCCTTTAACTCTTTTTCACGAACCCCGTACTTATTTGCCACCCATCTAAGTCCGTGCTCTTCAACTTCCGCCTTGACGTCTTCAGGGTCGTTGAAGCTTATCGGTTCGATGCTTTCATAATATTCAAGGACCTTGATTATTCTGTTATTAGGTATGTTGTTTGATTTAATCCATTCACTTAATTTCATGCCATGCACCTAATCTGATCTTTTCTTAATAAACTTAATTAATATTATTTATCTTCTTTCTATTACTTAATTATTCTCTATTGCTTGTGGATTTTCTATAGAAATTCATTTTTCAGTTCATATAATTCATATAATTATTACGATTTCATATCTTTTTTAATAATAAGTTTAAATATTATGAAAATAAATATTAAATACATTATGTTAATATAAGTTCTATATAAAATTAATTAAGTTCAGCATTTCATTTAAAGATTCATAATTAACTTATTAATAAAATTTTCATAGACTTATTCATTTTAAAAATACCAAAGTTAAGATATTTTACACAGATTATACAGATTTTAAAAATCAATTGTGGTGAGTATATGCATATTAAAAATACAACTAGTTTATGTCCTATCTGCCTCAAGCCATTAGAGGCTGAGGTTTATGAAGAGGATGGCAGAGTCTGGATTAAAAAGGAATGTCCGGAACATGGGGAGTTTAATAATACTTACTGGAGTGATGCTGAGCTATACAGCAGAGTCGATCAGCTTGACTCCATCACTCAAGACCTTGAAAATCCTATGGTGGAAAAGGTTGCAAAATGCCCTTCAAATTGTGGGATCTGTTCTGAACATGAATCCTACACAGTTTTAGGATTGATTGACGTAACCAACAGGTGCAATTTGAAGTGCCCTATCTGCTTTGCAAATGCGGCTGTTTCCAAAAAGTTGTTTGAACCTACTCAAGATGAGATTCGTCAAATGCTTAGGAACTTAAGAAATGAAAAGCCGGTACCTGCTCCAGCTATTCAATACGCCGGCGGTGAGCCTACCGTAAGGAAAGACTTGCCTGACTTGATCAGAATGGCTAGAGAGGAAGGATTCCATCACACTCAAATAGCTACCAATGGTATAAGAATCGCTAAGAAGGAAGGTTATGCTAAGGAATTGAAGGATGCCGGATTGAATACCGTTTACTTGCAGTTTGACGGTGTTACCGAAGAGCCTTATTTGATAGCAAGAAGCAAAAACCTATTGAATGTCAAATTGGATGCCATTAAGAAATGTAGGGAAGTTGGTTTAGGAGTTGTAATAGTACCTACAGTTGTTAAAGGTGTCAATGACCAGCAAGTAGGGGACATCATCAGGTTTGCCGTTGAAAACAGTGATGTTGTCCATGGTGTAAACTTCCAGCCTGTAGCATTTGCAGGAAGAACTCCTTCTGACCAAGTGGAAGAGCAAAGAATCACCATTCCTGATTTCTTGAAATTAGTGGAGGAACAGACAGACGGTCAAATTTCCAAGGACGATTTCTATTCAGCCACTTCTGTACAGCCAGTATCTGAATTCATTGGAGCTTTAAGAAATGAGGAACCTCCAGTGACATTGAACTGTCACCAACACTGCGGTTCGGCCACTTATATCTTTATGGATGAAGGAAAAATTATCCCTATTACCAGATTCATTGATGTCGATAAGTTCTTGGCTTTCCTAAACAAATATACTGAAAAGTTGGAAAACGGTTCATTTGCGATTAAACCTAGAATCGTGGCAAGTGCCGCCAAAAACTTCAAGAAAATCTTCAATGAAAAGGAAGCACCATCCAGTTTGGATATTAAAAGGATCATCTTCAATATCTTTAAGGACCAGTCTTATGATGCTTTAGGTCAATTCCATATAAATTCATTGCTCATTTCCTGCATGCATTTCATGGATCCGTTCAACTTTGACACTGACAGGGTAAAGGATTGTGTTATTCACTATGCTGTCCCTGATGGCAGAGTCATTCCATTCTGTACCATGAACTCAATCTACAGACAAGGAATTGAAGATGAGTTTTCAGTCCCATTGAATCAGAAGATGACCGAATTCAATGACAAAACTGGAAAGGAAGAGGAAGATAATGAATAGATAATTTTTATTATTTCTCAATTTCTTTTCTATTTTCATTTAATTTTCCATTTTTTTTATTAAATTGTTCTTATCTATTTTTTATTTCAGTTTATTCTATTTTTATGCCATTCTTTTTAAGACTTATTCCTATTTTTATAATAATTTTTACAATAACTTTATATAATAAAATTAATATATTAATATTCGAAATATTTAAGTTTGTTAAATATTTAATTAATTAAAATTATAGGTTTGATAATTGGACTTAAAGAAGATGAAATTGAAATTTTTTTTATCTGATTCAATTATTGGATTATTATAAAAATGGTCGTGAAATTATGATTATTAGAGCACCTTCAAGATTACATATGTCTCTTATTGACTTGAATGGATCTTATAAGAGAATTGATGGTGGTATAGGTCTCGCACTTAGCGATCCACAATTTGTATTGGAAAGTGAAGAAACCAATGAAAAAGGATACACATTAGAATTTGCCGATGGCATTAGAGAAGACTCTAAAGAAGAATGTATGGAAAAGATTCCAAAGGCTGCTGAAAAGATTGCAGAACTCTGCGGCATTGAGTCAGGGTTCCATTTTAAAGTTTTGGAAGCTTACCGTCCACACTCCGGATTAGGTTCCGGAACTCAAATTTCAGTTTGTACCGCTCATTTGATGACTGAAACCGCTGGAATTTTATCCGAAACAGGAGAAAAATTCACAAGCAGAGAATTAAGTGCTATGGTTGGAAGAGGAGGAACCTCCGGTATCGGTACCTTTGCACATGATTTGGGAGGTTTCATTGTCGATGGTGGTCACAGTCTAGAGGAAAAACCTGGATTCCTGCCATCTTCAGCGTCCAAGGCAAAACCTGCAACATTGATTGCAAGATATGAGTTCCCTGAAGACTGGAACATTTTGCTTGCAATGCCTGAAGTTGAGGAAACCATGCATGACCAAGCTGAAGTAAATGTTTTCCAAACATACTGCCCTATTCCAAAAGATGAAGTGGAACAGGTTTCCCATTTGATCTTGATGAACTTGCTTCCTGCATTGATTGAGAAGGATATCGTAACCTTCGGTTGGGCTATCAAGGAACTTCAAAAGGTCGGTTTCAACAAGCTTGAACACAGTTTGGATCCTCATTACTTGCCTGCTATGGAAGCAATGGATGAGGCAGGAGCTTATGGTACAGGTATCAGTTCATTCGGTCCTACATTATACACTGTCTTTGACGATAACAACAAGGACATTGTCAAGGCAGCAGGTGAAATAGTGGGAGAAAACCGTGTAAGAGTAACCAAAGCTCAAAACCATGGTTATGTAATTGAAAAATAGTTCAAATATTATTTATCTGTGCTATAATTGAAAAATAGTTTAAATGTTTTTGTGCTATTAGTTGAAAAATAGTTAAAGAACCTTTAACTATTTCTTTTTATTTTTTAAATCTTATTGAAAATTTTATATATGTAGTGAATACTATGGCTGAAATTAGAGGAAAGGTTTGGAATTTTGGAGACAACATAGACACCGATGTCATAATTCCTGGAAGATATTTGAGAACATTCAACCCAAAGGATTTGGCGGAACATGTTCTTGAAGGGGAAAGAGCAGACTTTACCAAAAACGTAGAGCAAGGTGATCTGATTCTTGCCGGCGAGAACTTTGGCTGCGGATCTTCAAGGGAACAGGCACCGGTAGCCATCAAGGCGGCAGGTGTTGAAGCTATCATTGCAAAGTCATTTGCCCGTATCTTCTATAGGAATGCAATCAACATAGGTCTCCCTGTTGTGGTTGCAGACATTGAAGCCGATGACGGCGACATCGTATCTGTTGATTTGGAAAAGGGAATCATTGTCAATGAGACCAAAAACATTGAAGTTGAATTCCAAGCTTTTGAAGAATTCATGATAAATATATTGTCTGATGGTGGTCTAGTTAAACATTATTTAAAGGAAAAGGAATAACTTTAATTAAATTGATTGATTGTTTGCTTAAAATAGTATTGGCGTACTAAACCATTTATTAAATTAATCAAACTTTTATTTTAAAGACCATCATTTTGAATATGTTTTTTCTTTATTTTTTAGATTGATTTTTTCATATTTTTTTCAAAATCAATACATAAGTTTATAATTAACTTAATCTATAATATTATAATAATCAATTAAATTTATTAATTTAAATTAATGACATAGCTATTTTTAATTATTTTTTTTAATTTTTCAAATTGAGAAAGATTATGATATGTTTGATTAATTGTTTTATTGAATCTTAAGATTTCAGATTGATTGTTGGCTATGTCATATGATGAATAATGAAAACAAAAGTGAGTGAGGTGAGAATATGGTTTGTCCAGTTTGCGGATGTGATGAGGCAGTCATTTTAAAGAATAAGCTCATCAAGGGCAAAAGCAAGGAAATCAGAGAATTCCTATTGAAATGTGACGAATGCGGTTCCGTTTATAAGGAAAGGATTGCCCAGGAAAATCCGAAGCCATATAGATTGATCATTAGTGAACATGAAGATACTCATAAGATATTTATTGACTTATTCCCTGATGAGGAACTTGCAGTCGGGGATTTCCTGATGTCAGAGCTTGGAAAGGTGAAGATCACTTCTTTGGAGCTTGAAGGAGAAAAGAGAGTTAAGAAAGCCATTGCACGTGAGGT
Organism: Methanobrevibacter sp.; assembly: GCF_017410345.1. NCBI lineage: Archaea > Methanobacteriati > Methanobacteriota > Methanobacteria > Methanobacteriales > Methanobacteriaceae > Methanobrevibacter > Methanobrevibacter sp. The sequence continues at coordinate 73,586 of NZ_JAFQQZ010000021.1, read as the reverse complement.
AAGTACCATTTGGGCTTCATCTGAAGAGATTCCTGCACGTTTTGGCGTTTCAATCGACTTGCATGGAAAAGTTGCGTCATTCAAATGTGAAACCGAACGTGACTTCAAGATAGCGGTTGATGACATTCTTAAAATCGATAAGTATGTTGCAAGAGTTCATGTGATCAAGACAGAAGAGAGAAAGACTACCAAAGGTTATGCAAAGGCAAAGGTCATCAAGAGAGTTTATGCAAAGCCTGTCAAGTTCAATCATTATGATTATGACTTGACCAAATATATTGTTCAGGCAAAGCCTTTGGACAAGAAACCTAAAAAATAATTTATTTAATTTTTATTCATTTAATTTGGGATTTAATATTATCCCAAAAGAACTTATTTCTATTTTTAGATGATAATATGAAAGTGTTTATAGAGACTTACGGATGTACATTCAATCAGGCTGATTCTGAAATCATGGCAGGTATCTTAAATGTCAATGATATTGAGATTGCAGAGAGCTATGAGGAAGCGGATGCAATCATTGTGAATACCTGTTATGTAAAGTTGCCTACTGAAAGCAAGGTCATCAATAGAATCAAGGCTCTTCAGAAGGAATTTCCGGATAAGGAAATAATCGTTGCAGGATGCATGGTTGAAGTGGATCAAAAGAAGCTTGATGCCATAGGGCCAAACTGTTCATGGATAGGTCCCCACCAATTGAATAAGACTGCTGAAGTTGTCAAGTCAGCTGTCGGTGGAGAGATGCTTAGGGAGTTCGGCTTTTCAGATGAGCCTAAGGTTTGTGTTCCTAAGATACGTAAGGACCCATATATTCATGTTATCCAAATCTGTGAGGGATGTTTAGGTTCCTGCAGCTATTGCTGCACCCGTTTTGCAAGAGGACATCTCAACAGCTATCCTATTGCGGACATTGTCAAGGAAGCCAAAGAAGCCATTGAAGATGGCTGTGTTGAGATTGAGCTAACCGCTCAGGACACTTCCGCATTTGGAAAGGACACTGGAGAAAGGTTGGCTGATTTAATCAGGGAAGTGGCTAGTCTGGAAGGGGACTTTAGGGTACGTGTTGGAATGATGCACCCTAAAAACATTGGAAGCGACCTTGAGGATCTGATTGATGCATTTAAGATGGAAAAGGTGTATAAGTTCATTCATATGCCTATACAATCAGGCAGTGATGCAGTCCTGAAGCATATGAGAAGGAATCATACAGTTGAGGAATATAAGAAAATTGTCTACAGGTTCAAGGAGGAAATTCCAGACCTTACATTGGCTACCGATATCATCATAGGATATCCTACTGAAACTGAAGAGGACTTCCTGAAGACTAAGGAATTGATTGAAGAGATCAAATTCAATCTGATTCATCTATCCAAATATCAGCATAGGGAAGGTGCTACTTCATCTAATCTTGAGAACATTCCATTTGAGGATATGAAGAGAAGGTCCAAGATCCTATCTGACCTTAAGTTTGAAATCATTGAAGATGAAAACAAATGCCTTCAGGATAAGGAATTGAATGCATTGGTTGTTGAAAAGGGTTCCAAAGGAGGATTCATTGCAAAGACCGATTCATATGTTCCTGTGGTTGTTCATGATGTCGAGTTAGGGGAATTCATCAAGGTTCACATTGACAAGACAACCGGAACTTATTTGATTGGTCATAAGATTTAGTTCTTTTTCAATGACTGTTTAATATTTGATCAAAATTTTCTTTTTTTCTTTTAACTTGTTGATTTTTTAGATAAATTTTTTTCTTTTATTCTTTTCTTATTTTCCTTTTATTGAATTAATAATTCCCTAATGATTTTTTTAAGTATTTTTTTCTATTTTCCATCAATTTCATCATATAATTTTCATTATTTTTTTATTTAGAAAATTCTTAGAAAATTTAGGTAAAAAACTCTTTTAAAATTGACTATTTTTTGAATTAACCTTAAATTTATCTTGTATTTTTATTTTAAAGACTGATTAATATTTTATTTAGCTTTTAAAGAAAAATTTTCTTATTTTGCTTTTTTAAAGACTATATGTTCTTTATTTGATTAAATAAAGATATTTGGCTATTTATTTAAAGAATTAAGAGTTTTTAAAAGGTTTAATTTTTAAGAGTTCTAAGGCTTTAAAAATCCCATTTTTTATATATTTTCTATTATATTTTTCTAATGAGTTTTAATATTTCTCATTATTCGAAAATCTATATTTTTATTACTATTTTTTGGATAATAAGTGATTTAATGCCATTAAAAAAGCAAAACATTTATATACTATGTATAATAAACTTTCAATTGGAGGTGAAAATATGAGTGAATTACCAATCGCACCTGTCGGTCGTATTTTAAAAAATGCTGGCGCACAAAGAATTAGTGATGATGCAAAAGTTGCATTAGCTGAAGCTCTTGAAGAAAAAGGTGACGAATTAGCTAAAAAAGCAGTTAATTTCGCACGCCACGCTGGTAGAAAAACCGTAAAAGCTGAAGATATCAAATTAGCAATCAAATAATTTTGTTATCTCTAGTTTTTAACTGTTAACTATTGGCCAAGATCTTTATTGGCCAATTATTTTTTTTTTCAAATTTTTTATCCACTTTTATCTATTTTTAAATGAATTTATCATTATCTAATTATATTTCTCAATCTATTTTTTCCATTAAGTTTATATGCAATTATTAACATATTTTAATATGTCTATCATCTTAGATGATTGATTCTAGACCTCGGTTTTTAAGGTTTTTCGTTTTTAAAAAGAGTTATTTTTAATTGGAATTTTTCGATTTAAATTTCAAAAAAACTAGTTTTAGAAACATTTATATATAATTATAAACATATTTTAATGAGTAAGAAGGACCGGTGGTCTAGGGGTATGATACCGCCTTGACATGGCGGTGATCACGAGTTCGAATCTCGTTCGGTCCATTTGCCGTAGTAGTTCAGTTGGGAGAACGCCAGACTGAAGATCTGGATGTCGCTGGTTCAAGTCCGGCCTACGGCACTTTTTTTATCCAAGAATATTTAGTTTTTATTTATACGAACTATTTTTTAAAAAAGACAAAACTAAACCTAATTAAAAGAATAAAAACTAAAAAATTTCTATTTTAAAAAGAGTTGATTTATAATATTTAAAAAAAATAAGTAAAAAAAGAAGAAATTTCTATTTTAAAAAGAGTTATAAAAAACTTATAAAAATAAAATAAAAAAAGAAATTTAAAATTTAAAATTTCTTAAAAATGTTTAAATAAGCCTAGGGCCTGTTTTTTGATTAGGATCCACTTTCTGGTTGTCAAGCACATGATTAAGTTGATCCATAATTATGTGTCCTGATGAGGTTCCAATCTTGGTAACACCTGCAGCAAGGACATTATTTGCTAATTTATAGTTGTCAATCCCACCTGCCGCTTTCATTTCAAGGTGAGGTGCATTCTTTTTCATGATTCTTAAACTTTCCATCAAGGAATAGAAATGCTGTTTTCCATTGAAACCGCTTGAGGTCTTGACGAAATCAGCTCCTCCCTCTTCACACATTCTGGAAGCTCCTGCCATTTCATCTTCATTAAGAAGAGGGTTTTCAATAATTACCTTAAGGATGTGGTCTCCAACCGCTTCCTTGACTGCTGCAATGTCATTTTTCACATATTCGAAGTCACGTTCCTTGATTGCAGGAATGTTTGCCATCATGTCGATTTCATCTGCGCCGTCTGCAATTGCAGCTTTCGCTTCAGCCACTTTTCCTTCAGTGTTTCCAGCACCTAATGGGAAGTCGACAACAGTAACCACTTTCATGTCTGTGTCCTTCAATTCCTCTTTTGCCAATTTAACGAAATGTGGCAAGACTACAACTGCATAGAAAGGATATTCCTTAGCTTTTGCGAAGAATGCCTTCATCTCCTCTACTGTTGCAGTATTATCCAAATGAGTAAATTCAATAGCTTGTGCAAGTTTTTCAGCTTTGTTGATCATTTAAGTCATCTCCCTATTTTTAAAACGATTCTAATCTCCAATAAATATGATTCATATTAAATCAAATCATAATCTCCAATAAATATGATTTATCAATCTAATTTAATTTCAAATATTTTAAAAATATCATCCATTAAATTAATATTAGTTTTATATGTATATAATAGTTAGTTTAACTTCAAACTATATAATACTTTTGTCTTGTCTGATTGTTTCAATATTTTTAAGAAAATATGTGAAACAATCTTGAAACATTATCTAAAAATAATTTATTTATACTAATTTCTTAGACATATAAGGACCTTTACGTTCATATCCGAACTTACGGTAATAGTTTCTTGCCCCAATTCCGCTGATGATCAAAAGCTCTTCCTTGTTCTGGTCAATGCTTATCTCCTCTGCACGCTTAAGCAATTTCTCACCAAAGCCTGTGTGCTGACCAATGTTATTTCCTTTTTGACCTATTTTCAACATATTTCCGTAAACATGCAATTCCCGTACAATGGCTGTCTTATCATCTATCTCTTCCCTATGGGCTTTTGGGGAAGGCATTCTCAATCTTAAGAATCCTGCAAGGCTTTCCTCATTTATGTCTTCAATTGATAGGAAATGTTCCTGTCCATTTGTAGCAATGTAATCCTCTTCAAAGAGCTTATAATCATCAAGAGTGTACTCCTCTTTTGTCTTCTTATGGCCTATTTCCCTGCATCTTATGCATTGGCAATTGATATCCTCTTCCTCAAGACGGTTATAGACAAGTTCCCCCAGGTTTGATTTCTTGACCCCATCCTCAATCAATGTTGAAGGGATATCCCTTTGGATTCTCATGGTCCTTACCCATTTAGGAAGAATCTTCTTGATTTGCACAATCAGGTCAACTGCTTCCTCATCGCTATAAGGTCTGTATTTTCCTTCTTTCCATAATTGATGGAGTTCACTGCCTTCAGTTACAAGGCAAGGATAGATCTTTAGCATGTCCGGCTTGAAGTTCTCATTGGTGAATATTTCCTTGAACATCTCCAGATCCTTTTCTGGGCATTGCTCTATTCTAGGCTCCTCCCTTGCAAGTGGGAAAAGTCCAGGCATCATATGCATGGCTACCTTAACTCCGGAATCCCTTAGGATTCTGTTTGCATCAATGACATCCTCAACGGTGTGCCCTCTCTTGATCTTTTCATAAATATGGTTGTGAATGGTCTGAACCCCTAATTCAACCCTTGTGACACCCATATTCAGCATTCTGTCAACATGAGGCTCCTTGCAGTAGTCAGGTCTTGTCTCAAAGGTCATTCCAATGCATCTGACCTTGGAGCTTTCATTGATCCTTTGGATGTCATCTATAAGGACATAATCGCTTGGAGGATAAGTCTTAAGGGCATTGTTGCTGTATGGAGGATATTTCAAAAGGTCTTCCTTTTCAAATGACTCGATGTCATCGATTTCAGTGATGTTTTCAAGAATCACTCCGAAATCGCTCATTGCCTTAAGGCATTGGGAAACGAACCATTCCTGATAGCAGATATCCTTTGAAGGAAAGGTTCCTCCCATGATGATCAGTTCCACCTTATCGATGGGATGTCCTACCTTATGCAATTGCTTCAGGCGGTTGTAGCATTGGACATATGGATGGAACTTGAACATTCTGCCTCTAAGTGCGGCAGGTTCCTCACCGGTATAGCTTGGAGGTGCTATGTCGCTTTCCGGACAGTAATAGCATCTTCCGTGAGGGCATTGGTGGGGATGGCACATGACTGCAACGATTGCCACTCCAGAGATTGTTCTGGTCGGTTTCTTCTTGAGCAGATTGGAAACGATCTTCTTTTCCTCAAGGCTTGCATGTTCCAGGATTACAGAATTGCTCATAAATTTCTTCAGATTCCTATCTCTGCAGAGCTGTCTTTTTTCCACTTCAAGCTCACGGCGAGTGCTTATCTTTCCATTTATGATATCTTCTATGATAATTCGACACGCTTCTTCCATTCAGTCCACCACTGATAAATGTTCTTCATAATATTGTTTCTTATAATTATTTTAATTGCTATACTTATATTTGCCTCTTAAAATATTAAATTATTTTCATATATTATATAAATTTTATTACTATAAAAGAAATTTTTAGATAAGTTTATATAATTTTCAATTCATATTCTTAAATAATTGAGATTATGTTAAATTAATATTTTATTAACATGATTTCATAAGAATTAATAATTGAGGTATTAGAATGAAAATTAAACAATTATTAGGTATGATGGCTTTAGATGCCAATGCAAATGAAGTAGGTAAGATCGATGATGCTGAATTTGATCCTGTAGAAGGAAAAATCACTGCTATTACCGTTGTCCTCAAGAAAAACTTCATCTCTTCCAACAAAATCGAAGTTGACTTTGAAGATGTAAAAAGCATTGGAGATTATGTATTGTTAGATAAGGAAATCAACAAGGAAGCTGCAATTGAAGAAGCTGAAAAATCCAAGGAAGAAGTGGAAGAGGTTGAAGCTGAAATTGTTGATGAAGCGGAAGAAGCTGAAGAAGAAGCTGAAGAAGTAAAAATAGAATAAATTCAATTTTATTGATTTTCTTCTTTGAAGCGTTTAAAACTTATTGGTGATAACATGAGTTTTTGTGATATTCGAGGAGAAACCATTGACGTAGGCGCTTTTATAAGATATACAGGAACCGGTACCATAAGCAAAGTTGTTGACTTGAAAGAGGAAGACAACGAGCAATGGGTAAAACTTGATGAACCTGCATTGTGGTATGCAGCCGATTCTTTGGAAGTTGTCAACGAAAAGGACATCGTTGATGTTGAAAGCCTTGACAAGGACACTCTTGAAAAGGTCAAGGACATTAAGGAAAGCTATGAGGAACTCAATGCCAACTTAAATGACATTCAAGGATGTGAAGGTGGAGGATAATCCTCTTCCTTATTTTTTTATTGTCTCTTTTTTTATATTTTTACAAATTACTTTTTAGCAATTTAAATTTATTATAATCTTTTTTTAAAAATAGTAACAGATTTTCATTAATTATTATCTTTTTTAAAAAAAAGTTAAAGATAAAATTAATTATTATCTGTAAAGTTTTTGATCTTTGCAGCTAATTTTGGACCGATTCCTTCGACCTTTTGAAGCTCTTTTTCTGAATATGGCCTTAAGTCTTCGCCGAATGCATTGACCAATGCCCTTGCACGACGTCTTCCCAAACGTTTCACACCAATCACAAGAGGAATGATGTCTTCCTTCACACCATAATAAAGTCTTGCTGATAGGAAATCCAAGTCTTTTGAATATGAATACTTTCCAAGAACTTCAAGGGTATTCTTTGTAAATCTGACGAGGAGGGACGCTTCATAAGCGGAGCGTCTGGTGGATGATGAGTAAACATGATAGGCGTTTTCTATTTGGTACTCTGTCCTTTCATTGATCCATTCGATTAAGGATACCGCTGTAGCTTCAGGATTGCCTATATCAATGGCAAAGAGTCCGTAGCTTGAAAGCTTTTCACGAACAGGGTCTTTGGATTTTCTGCCTTTAAATGAAATGAGAGGCATGTCTGGAGTCTGTGACAATTGATATATGAGAGCCTCTGGGCTGAATTTGTCAAGATTGTTTGCATATTCCTTGATCTTTACAGCTGTTTCAACGCTATAGTTGGACCTTGCTATCAGATTTCCGAATGGGGTTGTCTTCAATCCGCTTGGTGTGGCTTGAAGAATCTGGTTTTGAATCAGGAATTCCAATGCATTCATTATCTCGAATTTCAAGCTCTCTTCAGCGAAGAAGCTCATGGAGGAATTTGCAGTCATCTGATATCCATAGAATGTCTTGGTGAAAAAGTCTTGAAGCTCTTCAGGAGTTTTTGAAAGGGTTGAAGCCACCTGTGCGATTATTTGCTTGAATACGGCATCCTTGTTCTCAATCAATTTGGAGTTTGTCGGTTCCACCTGCCCATTGATGTAACGCTCTTCAAGTGTTATGGCCTCTTCCATGGATTTTGCAACCAAATAGGAATATCCTGTATCATCGTATTGTGGCCTTCCCGCCCTTCCTGACATCTGTTCATAATCGAAGACAGGAATTGCCTGAGGTCCGTCTGAGGTCCATCTGGTGTAATCCCTAATGACAACATATTTTGAAGGGAGGTTGACTCCATACATCAGGCTTGGAGTTGCTGCAATCATCAGGATATTGCCGTTTCTGAATTCCTCTTCAATGATTTCCTTCTGTTCGCTGAAAAGTCCTGCATGGTGGAAAACAGCACCGTTTTCACAGCTTTCAGCCAATTTGAGACAAGTGGATGTTGGCCTTGATCCCTTCTTCTCAGGCACAGCAAGCAATCTGTCTGCAACTTCCTTGAAGCGCACTTTTTGCTCTGCAGTGGTTTTCCTTTTCAGCTTTCCGGCAACATAGCTTGCAAGGCTTTCTGTAAATCTTCTTGTTGAAACGAAGCTCAATGCCTGTGAATCATCTTCAATGGCCTTTTCGATGACCTTCACAACCACATCATTCTTGTTCTTTGTATTGAACATTTCAGTGTCCAGAACATCCTTGTTCAATGGGACTGGCCTATAGTCATGTTCCACAACAGTCGCATCAAGCCAGCTTTGTATCTCTCCCATATTCTCAAGTGTTGCAGACAATGCAATGATTCTTAAGGATGGATTGATTATCTTTGCCCTTGTGATTGCACATTCTATTGTAGGGCCTCTTGTGAATTCGCCGATCATATGGAATTCGTCAATGATCAATGTGTCGACTTCCCTTAGGGCATCCCAGGAAAAACGGGTCAATGCATCAAATGATTCAAAGACCATAACTGACAGGTCTGCAGATGATGGATGCTTTCCTACCTTGATTCCAAATTCCTCGAATTTCTTGAATTCCTTCACTTTCTCGTTTTGGATTGAGAGAAGAGGAGCGGCATAAACAGCTTTTCCACCATCTAAAATGGATTTGAGGGCAGCCATTATCCCAAGTACGGTTTTTCCGCTGGCGGTAGGAATGGCAATGACACAATTCCTATTGTTTTCAAGGTAGCCTGATTCAATCACTGCCTTTTGTGCAGGATTGAACTCCTCAATGTAGGGATAGCATCTATTGATGATTGTCTTGATGTTTTCAGGGATGTTTTCCATATAAATCAGTCAAATAATTTTTAAAATATTATTTCAAAATACATTTTTCATAATATATTTTATTTTAATATAAAATCTTTATTTTCATAGAGCATTTGATGAGTTTTAATAGTTTAAAGGAATCTAACTATAATTTTTCCTTTTTAAGGACGACTATGTCGGAGATTTTTGTATCAGGGTATTGTCCGTTTTCATCCTTTTCAACTGCCTTTGTCATGTCCCAGATGGTAAGCAAAGCCACACTAACACCTGTGATCGCTTCCATTTCCACTCCGGTCTGTCCGGTAAGTCTGCACTCGCAAGTTGCAGTGATTTCGGTTTCTCCAACATCAAACTCTATTTCGATTCCACTAAGATTCAATGGATGGCATAGTGGGATGATGTCTGATGTCTTCTTGACAGCCTGAATTCCAGCAATCTGTGCGGTTGTCAATACATTTCCCTTTTTGATTTCCGCATTCTTGATCATTTCAATTGTTTCCTTTTGAAGATGAATCTTTCCGCTTGCAACAGCAGTTCTTCTTTGCTGTGGCTTTTCTCCAACTTCCACCATATGAACTCCAGTTTCAGTTAGATGAGTAAATTCCTTTTCTCCCATTTGATAACCTCTACTAATTGATAATTTGATAAATATTTTTTAGCTTCAATTTCTAATTCATAAATTTTGCTTGATTTTATTTCTATTTTAACTTTTATTTTTCATTATTAATAACTATTATCTAAAATCTGATTGTAATTTCGCTAAATAATTATTATTTTCTAATTTAAATGAAATTTATTAACTTAAATCAATTTTACAATGTTCTTATCATTTTTCACTTTGATTGTGTATTCTAAAGCATTTGTAATTTTCAATTCAATTCATCATAAGGCAATTTGGTTTGCCCGAAGTCCATTGCCCTATTTCTCGCATTTGACTTGAACTTTTCCATAAGCTCCTCATCACCCAATATCCTATCAATGGTATTTGCCAAATCTGATGCATCATTCGGATCAATCAATAGGCCGACCTCTTCTGTTATTATCTCCCTTATTCCGCCGACATCACTTCCAATGACTGGCTTTCCACATGCCAAGGCTTCAATGAGCACAAGTCCGAAACTTTCACTATGGGATGGCAAGACAAGGAGATCACAGCTTGGGATGATGTCTTCAACATCATTTCTGGAACCTGTAAAGTATACGTTGTCAATATTTCCATTGGAATGTTCCTTTTCATATCTTTTCTTCAGATCTTCAAGATGAGGGCCGTCACCTACAATGACAAGATTGGCTGATGTGTCCATAATTTCTTTAGCTTCAATCAGCAGGTCAACATTCTTTCTTTTAATTATATTTCCGATGAATAAAATGATAGGTTTGTCTTCTTCTATGTTGAATTCTTTGACCAATTCTTTCTTAAATTTACTTTCGTTTTCTTTTGTAGTTTTAAACTTATTGACATCTACACTATTCCAGTGCAATTTAGTCTTTTCTTCAATATTTGGGATTTTGGTGTTTATGATTTCATCTTTCAATGCATTGCTTACTGCAAGAACAACATCCGCATCCTTAAGCACTTTTTTGATAAGAGGTCGTGTGAAGGCTTGCTTCTTATAGAGTTCGAACATGTCTGATCCGTGGGAGGTCACATAGGTTTTGGTTTTGGTCGCTTTTCCAGCCCTTACGCTTGCCCATCCTGCAGGGAAAAGGTAGTGTCCATGGATTATGTCAATGTTTTCCTCTTTGATTAGCCTTTTAAGTTCCTTTTTGGCATTGATTGCAAAGAATAATCCTCTAAGTCCTGGAATGTTTACCCCTTTAGTGCCGATAACATGGATTCCATCAATGTCCTTGATGTCCTTGTGGGGATAGGTGATGACATAGACCTCATGGCCTTGTTTTATTAATTCCTTTGCCAATGTGTGTATATGAACTCCAACTCCTCCAATGTGTGGTGGAAACTGTCCGACCATTGCAATTTTCATATTTTACCTCTTATAAAAAGTTTATTGATTATTATTTTTGATAGAATGAATTTTATTTAGAAAAATTCTAATTATTATAATATATTTTATTAATTCTATTTATTTTTATTTTAAAAAAAGTTTAGAAATTTATTTTATTTTTATTTAAAAAATAGTCTTAAAGAAATTAGAAATAGTTTAAAGATAGTTTAAAAATAAGAGATAAAGAAAAGATAGTTAAAAAATATTAAAAAATAGTAAAAAAAGAAAAATTATAGAAAATTGTAAATGCAATTATTCTAATCTTTCTAATAGTTCTTTAAGAGTTGGAGCACCAATAAATGCTAAGCTGTTGTTGATTGCAATTGCAGGTACTGCATGTACCCCGTAATCAATAGCTAAATCCCTGTTTGCAGGATCAGCAATGGAGAGGATTTGCACATCTATTTTGTCACCTAATTTTTCTTTTGCTTCTTCAACAACTTTCACAGCACCTGGACAATGTGGACAGGTTGGTGAGGTAAATACTTCTATTTTGTGTACCATTTTATCACCTTTGATTTTAATAATTTAATTAAGTTTTATTTGTATATAGTTAAATTGTAATTATAAATTCATAAAATCCTTATTTTACAAATTTATTTATATATTATTGTTCGTTAGTATATAAATATTCCTATTTAAACAGTAATCCTATAATTCCAAATTGAATATCTTGTTTTCGCTTAAGGTTTCAGTCAAGCTTTTTTTGGATTTTGGATAATTGGTTGCAGTGTAATTGGTCACATTGGCTTTTGAAGCGGCCAATTCGATTGCCTTATTCTTGTTTCCGATCTTGTCGACCAATCCAAGATTCTTGGCTTCGTTTCCATTGTACTTTTTGCCGTGAGCAAGTTTTGCAAGGTAATTAGGTTCCAAATCCCTGTTTTTAGCTATCATCTTAATGAATTGGGTGTAATCCTGGTCAATCATTTTCTGACCGTTTGCAAGGTTGTCAGGATTTGTCTCGTTGGATTTCTTTAATTTGAGATAATCCTCATTGTACACTCCGGTAAGCTTGACCTTGGAGTATTTTCCGCTGTCAATATAGCTGAGGCCGATTCCTCCAACAGATGATGATGTGCTTGCAACAATGGAATCCGCACCGCTTGCAATGAGATAGCTTTCATCCAATCCCTTGTCTCCAATGTATGCAACGACAGGCTTGTCTGAATTCTTGATGATTTCAGCTATTTCCTGGCATGCCACCTGGCTTCCGCCTTTGCTGTTTATGTCCAAAACGATGGCTTTTACGCTTGGATTTGAATTTGCATCATTCAATGCATTTTCAATATGGCTTGCGCTGGTATATATCTTTGTGGAGTTTGATGAATCGTATGTGACTGCACCATTGATTGTTATGACAGCTATTTCATCTTGCTGTTCAACCAAATTGCCGAATGGCAGGATAAGAACTAAAAGCAACACTATGGCCAATATGATAAAGGCACCTATTCCTATGCTAAGCCAATCTATATTGTTTTCACTCATAGTATCACATCTTAGTTTTATTTAAAATCATCATTTTTTTTTAAAATCTTCATTGAATTTAATTATTATATTTAAAAAAATATTGTATTATAATATATTTACTTACATTAATATAAAGTTTATTTTTTTATAAAAATTAGTTTAGAGAATTTTGGTAATTTGATTTATTTTTTTTTAAAAATTAGTTTAGAGTTTTTTTAAAATTTTATTATAATTACATTAACTATATATCATTTGATTTTAAGAGTATTATATATATTATATTAGGATTTTAGGTGATTATTTTGAGCAAAAAAGTATTGTCTCCAGGTTCTGCAACAATCATTAATGCGATTTCAACCGGTTTCGGCTCTGCATTTGGAATAGGCCTTGCAATTGAGGCTGAAGCCAAGTTTTCAAAGGTTGGCGTCAACTGCACATCAGATATAGGTGCTGACCCTCATCTGATGAACCTATGTGTGGAAAAGGTTTTTGATCATTATGGGATAGGCAGTGCCTTGGATTTTGATGAAATAATACCTAGCCTGGATTTTGGAAATGGACAAGGTATTGAAGTCACAACAAAATCCACTTTGCCTTTAGGCTCAGGGCTTTCTTCAAGCAGTGCATTGTCCAATGCAGTCGTCATGGCTACCGCTGCATTGATTGCAGGGGAATTTTGCCTGGAGCCATTGAAGGATATGCAGATAATCAACTTTGGAATTGAGGCATCTCTTGAAGCTGGAGTAACAATTACCGGAGCTTTTGATGATGCCACAGCATCATTCTTTGGAGGAGTTACCGTAACAGACAATCTCAACCGTGAGATTTGGCTTCAGGAAAAAATGCCTGATTATGATGTCCTGGTTTTCATGCCGAATGAGGAATCCCTAAGCGGATCTTCTGATGTTGATAGGATGAAATTGGTTGCTCCATTTGTCAGTATGGCATTTGAAAAGGCAATGGATAAGGAGTATCTGGAAGCATTGACCTTGAATGGCCTTTTATATGGAAATGCATTAGGATTTGACAATGACATTGCACTTGATGCGCTTCAGGCTGGAGCACTTGCTTCAGGATTGTCCGGAACAGGATCTTCATTTGTAGCTATTGTGGATGAGAGCTCCATCGATGAAGTTAAAGATGCTTGGGATGCCTTTGAGGGAAGAGTCATTGAAACAAAAGTGGATAATCAGGGAACCAGATTCATTTAAAGATTGAAACTTATTAAATAATCATTAGAATAGGGAGTTTTTGCTATGAAAAAGTTTTTAAACGTAAATGGTATTGAAATTTGTATAGATGACACAGAAGAGGGTGAAAATGCGTTATTGCTTATTCACGGGCTTACAGGTGATAAGACAACCATGTATCCGATAAGGGACATGTTTAAAGATGATTATCGTGTGATTACAATTGATACAAGAGGTCATGGTGAATCAACACGCCCTAAGGAATATACAATCGATGACCATGCAGATGACGTACATGGAATCATTAAGGAATTGGGATTGGAAAAAGCCAATGTTCTAGGATATTCAATGGGTTCCTACATTGCCCTTAGGGCAGCTGAAGTGAAATCCGATGACATTGACCATCTGATTTTAGCATGCACTAAGCCTAACGGAAAGACTTCATCAGTTGCAAGACTTTTAAAGGAAGCAGATCTTGACATCACTCAAGTTAGCCAGGAAGAAATGATGGCTGTAATATTAAAGGCAAGTCTCGCTCCACAAACCTATGAAAAAGCCATCAATGGTGAATTCAATATTGATGAGATATTGAATGGTGAGGAAAGCTATGAATTGAATGAGGAGGAAAAGGCTGCAGAAGATGCATCCTTGGCTAATTTCGACAATTCAAATGATTATGACAAGGTAACTTGCAAGACATTGGTCATTGGTGCTGAGTATGATGGAATCAACCCACCTGAATTGGGTCGTGAAGTGGCTGATGGCATAGATGGTGCAGAATTCGCATTGATTAAGGATGCAGGTCATATGGCCTTTGCGGAACAGTCTGAAGAGTTCCAGAAAGTTATCAATGAGTTCTTAAATCAATAAAATTTTGATTATTTGGATTAGATTTTTAATCTAATCTTTTACATTTTTAACTTATCTTTTATTATTTTTTATCTAATCTTTTTTTATTTAGCTATTTTTTTAAAATAAAGTAGTTTGTTTAGTCTTATCCTTGCTTGGAAACTCATGTAAGTATTCAAATATCTCATCAATATCATTCATTATATTGTGTTCATTTGTCCTTTTGTAGAAGATCTTCATCAATTTATTGTGATTTGGACTGGATATGCCATAGCTGTTCCCATAGCTTTCAATGTACTTTTCCTTAAGCCCAGGGAAATGATTGTCCAGTTTCTTATAGAAATATTCCCTGTTTCCGTCTCTCAATGTCATTCCCATTCCAAAGCATAATATTCCTTTAACATTTGACTCTATGCAGTAATCAAGCATTCCATTTATATTCTCTTCCGTATCGTTTATGAAAGGAAGGATAGGGCTTAGCCAAACGATTGTAGGTATATTATGTTTGTTGAGTATTTTCAATACTTTCACTCTTTCCTTTGTAGTGCATACATTCGGTTCAAGTATTCTGCATAAGTCCTCATCATAGGTGGTCAATGTCATTTGAATGACCACTTTTGTTTTTTCGTTTATCTTTTTTAGAAGGTCCAAATCTCTAAGTATGAGATTTGATTTGGTGATGCAAGTGAATCCATGTCCGTATTTGTATATGAGTTCAAGGGATTCCCTAACATTCTGCATCTTCTTCTCCAGTGGAATGTATGGGTCTGTCATGGAACCTGTTCCGATCATGACCTTTTCCCTCTTGTTTTTCAGGGCTTTCTTAAGGAGTTCAGGCCCATTTGCCTTGACTTCAATGTCTTCAAATGCATGGTCCATATTGTAGACATTGCTTCTGGAGTCGCAGTAGATGCAGCCATGGGAACATCCTCTGTATAGGTTCATGCCGTTCTTGGGGGACAGAATGCTTTTAGCGTTTACATAATGCATGATTTCACTTTAATGTTTAATTTTCAATTATCAATTTCTTCTTCTATTTTAATATTTATTCTAATATATTTAATTGTTTTTGAGAGCATTTGAAAAATAAAAATGATTGAAAAATAAAGTTAATCGATAAATATAAATAGAGAAAATATTAAGGTTATTTATAGTGATAAAATGTCTACAAACGATTCGGAAAATGAAATTCTCAAGGAACTTAGAGATATAACAAAGGATAAGGAAAACTGGAAATCAAGGATTGATTTTGTTGGTGAAAAAATAAGTGGGGATCATTCCGTTGAAGTGAAGGCAAAGGCATTATGGATTCTCGGTGAAATGGGATTGAGATATCCATTGGAAGTGGAAGCATATATTGAAAATATTATTTTTTATTTAGAAGATGATGATTCCAAACTGCGGGAAAGGGCTACCAATGCAATGGGAAGAATCGGCAGAGCTGATAAGAATCTTATTCTGCCTTATTTGGATAAATTGATGGAAATGAGAGAGGACAAATCAGCAAATGTTCGCCTTGCATTCGTTTGGGCATGTGAGAATATAGGAACAAATGCTCCTGAATTGTTCTGTGAAAAGCTTGATCTCTTTTATGAAATGATATCTGATGAAAATGAGAAGGTTCGGATTGAGTCTCCAGAAATGTTTCGGGTGATTGGAAAGAGAAAGCCTGATTGCGTAAAGCCTTATTTGAAAAAACTGGAATTCATTTCAGAAAATGATACTCATCCTGTTGTTCGCATTCACTGTGCAGGTGCGGTTCGAATCACAAAAAAGGCATTGGAAGAAAGTGAAAATATTTAACTTATTTTCAAATCTTAATTTCAGTAACTATATTTAAATAGTATGAGATATAAAGTATATTTATTATCAAAACTATGGAGTTATTTTTGTGGATCTGAAAGAGATAATGAGCTTGTATGAAAATGAGGAAGAGGCTCAGAATGTTCTTAAAGAGTCTAGAAAAAGAATCGATGAAATTGATAATGATTTAGTTAACTTAATAAGTGAAAGAACTTCACTTGCTAAGGATATAGTCTCAGCTAAAGTGTTTTTAGGCATGGAGATTTATGACAAGTCAAGAGAAGATGCTGTCCATGCCAAAGCAAGCAAATTGGCTCAAGAAAAAAACATTGATGATGATATTCTTAGCGATATTATGAACATGCTAACAATTTTAAGTAAAAATAAACAGAGAGAATTATTGGAGGAATGATTATGGGAAATATTAGAACTTCATTCGTAAAACGTATATCAAAAGAATTAATTGAAACTCACCCTGGTAAATTTACAACTGATTTTGAAGAAAACAAAAAATTAGTGTCTGAGTACTCTACTGTAAGCACTAAACACTTAAGAAATAAGATTGCAGGTTACATTACCAGATTGGTAAGACAACAAGCTAACCAAGCATAATTTTATTTTTTTGCTTTTTTTATGATTAATTAATTTTGATCTCAACTTTGAGATTAAATAATTTTAATCTACCACTTTTTTTAATATTTTTAACTAATTTTGAGATTAATTTATTTTAATCTACCACTTTTTTTAATATATTTAACTATTTTTTATACAATTTTATTTTAAAAGGAATACTTTTTATCTAAAATCTTATTAACTATTCAGTATTTCTTATTAACAGATCACCAATTTTCATTAAAAAATTGTAAAATTAATAAATAAATATATTAATACCCTTTTATAAAATTAATAAATGGATAATAGTCTATAAAATATAATTTTATCAAAAATTTATTATTTTAATTTTTAATTTAAAGAAAAAGGTGTGTAAACAAATGGAATTAATTGTAGCCAAATTTGGCGGTACTTCGATAGGAAATGGACAAAGAATTAGGAAAGCTGCACAATCTGTCGTTAATGAGTACATGAGCGGAAAGAAGGTTGTGGTCGTTGTATCAGCTATCAATAAGACTACTGATGACTTAGTAGCCATTGCTGATGAATCCATTGGAAAAGAAGTAACCGAGAAGCAATTGGCGGAAATTTTATCCATGGGTGAGAGAACCAGCATCAGAGTATTTTCATCAGTCTTGGAATCATTGGGTGTAAAATCAGAATACATCGATCCTGGCCATGAACTATGGCCTGTCATTACTGACAACAACTACGGAAAAGCCAAAATAGACTTTGAAAGAACCGAAGAGCAATCTCAAGGCTTGTTAAGTCTTTTGGATGAAGGTATCATTCCGGTCATCTGTGGCTTCCTTGGAAGAACTGAAGATGGGGAAGTGACCACTCTAGGCAGAGGAGGCAGTGATGTAACTGCATTCCTATTAGGTCATTGCCTGGATGCAGATGACGTGATCATTGTAACTGATGTGGATGGAGTCATGTCCACAGACCCAAGAAAAATCACTGAAGCAAAAAAATTGGATTACATTTCAGTTGAAGAGATGAGGGATCTCGCTACACATGGAGCTCAAGTCTTGCACCCTCATGCCTTAAGATTCAAAGACCCAGAAATAAATGCAAAAATTATCAGTTTTGAAAAAGGGGACTTATCCGACCCTGGAACTGAAATTGTAGGTCCTTTTGAGGATTCAATGAGCAAATCAGTGACCTTGCACCACGAACCTATTTCAGTGGTGGCTCTTGTTGGAGAGGATTTGCTTAACCAAATAGGACTTCTTGCAAAAATGACCACTACTTTAGCGGATGCAAACATCAACATTTATGGTATTTCCGCAGGTCAGAATTCAATCACTTTATTCTTGGACAAATGCGATGCAGATGATGCATACCATTTATTGCACAATCTAGTCATTGCTGAAGACAGTTTAAGCTCAATTTCCTTAGGAAGGGACATTGCAATGTTGACCATGGTCAATCCGGACTTCATTGAAACTCCAGGTGTAATCACTGAAATCACCAATCCGCTTAAGGAAAACCACATAAACATTGTCGAAATCTCATCTTCTCAAACTGCTATCGTCTTATTCATCAACTGGGAAGATGGTAAGGTAGCATACGACTTAATAAAGGAAGTTTTATAACTTCCGCTTTTATCTTTTTAACCCAATAAAGAAGTGATTACTTTTATTTTCATTAAAGCGAAGTAAAAGCTTCTGTTCGTTTTTTGTATATTAATTTTAATATACTCGTAAAGTCTCGTAAAAATATTTGGTTTTTATTGATACGAACTTTAACATGTTAAGTATTTGAAATTAATATTTTGATTTTCTAAAAATTAAAAATTCAAATAAATGTTTAAAATTCATTAAATGAATTAAATTCATTATATTAACAAATATTAAAAAATAAATAATTATATAGTAAAAAGGTGTTATTATGCGTTTTGAAGGAACTGCTGTTGCTATGGTCACTCCATTCCACGAAGATGGAACCATAGACGAAGAAGGATACAGACAAAATATTAACTGGTTGATTGACCAAGATGTAGATGGTTTGGTTGCTGTAGGCACCACTGGTGAATCCGCTACATTGACCCATGAAGAACACAGAAGGGTTCTTGACATCATGATTGATGAGGTTGACGGCAGGGTTACCACCATTGCTGGAACCGGAAGTAATGCAACTACCGAAGCATTGGACTTGACCAAATATGCAGATGATGCAGGAGCTGACATGGCTCTTTTAATCACTCCATATTACAACAAACCGCAACAACATGGTGTAATTGAACATTATACTCAAATTGCAAATGCAGTTGACATTGACTTGATCACTTACAATGTTCCATCCCGTACCAGTTTGGATATGGCTCCTGAAACCATTGTGGAGCTTGCAAAAGTGGACAACATTACCGCTTTGAAAGAGGCTTCCTCCAATGTGGACAAAGTGTCCAAAACCATGAAACTCTTAAGGGATGCAGGATTGGAAGATGACATCGTCATATTGTCCGGTAGTGATGAATTGACCCTTCCTTTAATGTCCGTTGGTGCAAGAGGGGTAGTGAGCGCATCCGCAAACATCGATCCAAGGACCATGGTTCAAATGGTAAACTGCCTTTTGGATGGTGACTATGACAAAGCATTGGAATACCATTACAAACAATATGACTTGATCAAAGCATTGTTCATTGAAACCAGCCCAGCACCTGCAAAAGAGGCATTGGCTATGATGGGAATGCCTGCAGGACCATTAAGATTACCTTTAGTTCCTATGTTGGAAGAAAACAGAGCAATCTTAAGAAAAGCATTGGAAGATGCTGGAATCTTATAAAATAAGAGTATTTGATTATTAGATAATTGGGATTTTATCTCATTTTTCTAATTATTATTTTTTGAAAAATTTTATTATTAACCGAATTAATTATTAGATGATATTATGATAAAAGTTGCTGTAACTGGAGCTGCTGGAAGAATGGGCTCCGGTATTATAAGAAAAATCTCTGAACAGGATGATATGGAAGTAGTGGCAGCTATTGAAATGCCAAACACTCCTTTAGCTGGCGTAGATGCTGGTGAAAAAGCTGGAATCGGTAATATTGGAGTTCCTATTGTCGGTTCAGAAGACTTGGAAAAGGCATTGAAAGAATCTGGAGCTGAAGTTTTGGTTGATTTCACCATTGCTCCTGCTGCTGTTGAAACTATTAAAAGAGCTGCTGCTTGTGGAGTGAACCTTGTTGTAGGAACCACAGGATTTACCGAAGAAATGGCTCAAGGAAATGCAGATGTAATCAAGGAAAATAACATCAAGGCTGTAATTTCCTCCAACTTCTCCATTGGAGTAAATGTGTTCTTTAAGGTATTGAAAGACTTGACTCCAATATTGAATGATTTTGACATTGAAATCATTGAAGCTCACCACAATCAAAAGGCAGATGCTCCTTCCGGAACTGCAATGACTGCATTTGAAGTAGTTGCAGGTGCTTTAGGAAGAAATCCGGAAGAAGTGGGAATCTATGGCAGACAAGGTCAAGTGGGCAAAAGAACCAAAGAGGAAATCGGTATGCATGCAGTACGTGGTGGAGACATTGTAGGTGACCACACAGTATTGTATGTTGGAGATGGTGAAAGACTTGAAGTGAAACACATGGCACATACCAGAGAGGTATTCATTGCCGGTGTTATCAGAGCCTTAAGATTCGTAGGTTCAGCAGAGCCTGGAAAAGTAAATGATATGGCTGATGTTTTAGGAATCTAATTAATTTAAATTAATTTCATTCCTTTAATTCTTTTAATAACTAATATATGATAATTATTGAGATGATTTAAATGGTAAAAGTAGGTGTACTTGGTGCAACTGGAATGGT
The DNA here is from genome assembly GCF_017410345.1 of Methanobrevibacter sp. Taxonomy (NCBI): domain Archaea; kingdom Methanobacteriati; phylum Methanobacteriota; class Methanobacteria; order Methanobacteriales; family Methanobacteriaceae; genus Methanobrevibacter; species Methanobrevibacter sp. Next base: position 52,764 of record NZ_JAFQQZ010000021.1, on the reverse strand, counting down.
AGGTCAAAGATTCATCCAACTGTTGGCAGATCACCCTGATTTTGAAATCGCTGCACTTGCAGCATCAGGAAGATCCGCAGGCAAAAAGTATGAAGACGCTACCACTTGGTATATGAATAGTGAAATGCCTGAATCCGTAAGGGACATTACTGTAATTGAAACCGATCCTGCACAAATGGACAAGGATGTTGAAATCGTATTCTCCTCACTTCCTGCTGATTTTGCAGCTAAAGTCGAACCGGAATATGCAAAGGATTTTGTAGTGGCTTCAAATGCAAGTGCTATGCGTATGAAAAAGGACATTCCTTTAGTAATTCCAGAGGTAAACCCACAATTCCTGGATATGATTGAAGCACAACAGAAAAACAACAACTGGGACGGATTCATTGTAACAAACCCTAACTGTTCCACAATTGCATTGACTTTAACTTTAAAACCGATTTATGACAATTTCAACATAAACAGAATTTATGTTTCAACCATGCAAGCCGTTTCAGGAGCAGGTTACAACGGTGTTCCTTCAATGGCTATCTTGGACAACTTGGTTCCATACATCGGTGGAGAAGAAGAGAAGATGGAAAGTGAAACATTGCACTTATTAGGTTCCCTTGACGGGGATGAAGTTGTTCCTGCAAACTTTTCATTAAGCGCTTCCTGTCACAGAGTGCCTGTCATTGACGGTCACACTGAAGCGGTATTCGTAGAGTTGGATGAAGAGGCAGACATTGACAAGATTAAAAAGACAATGGCTGACTTCAGAGGTCTTCCACAAGAATTAGATCTTCATTCTGCTCCAAAACAACCTGTCATAGTCAAAGAGGAAGATGACAGACCTCAACCAAGAATGGACAGAATGGCATATGGCGGTATGGCTGCTACAGTAGGCAGAGTCAGAAAAGATCAAGCATTTGATAACAGTTTCAAATATGTTCTTGTAGGGCATAATACTATTAGAGGTGCTGCTGGTGCTTCTATATTGAATGCTGAATTGATTAATAAACAAATTTTATAATTTTATTAATTTTTTCTTTTCTTTTTTTATTTTTTTAATTTTCATTTTTTTAAAATTATTATTCTTTTTTCTTAGTTTCCTAAAACTGTTATATGGAAGAAATTAAACAAGAAAGGGATTAGTCGCATATTGGTAAATGAAGATACAATTAAATCGTGGTAAATATTGATGAATGCGATATAAATGGAATCTACGGAGGATTACTAATGAACACATTTAGGATACATGGAGATAATATTGTTGAATGTGAACGTATAGCAGATATAATTGTATCAACATTAAATCCAGATGATGATAATATACGTACCTTTCTCATCTCCCCATCGACATTAACTATTGAAATGAAATGCACATTTTCAGGTAATCCTATTCACTGGAGATTAGAACTTCTTCCAGGTTTCAATAAGAACACCAAAAAAAGATGGGAAGAGAATATTTTTGATGCTCTTAAAGAAGCGGGAAGTTTCTTTGATGAAACTCCTGATGCCATAATCTCACACATAAGAGATGGAGAAGAACAAATCATTGTTGGAATAGAATTTTGCTCAGCTTTACAAGCAGGAAATCAAGCTTGGCAAAGAAGTGCTAGAGCTTTCTCAACAGGCCGTACCGGGTGTCCTTATTTATATATAGTTGATTTTGTCAAATATGAGCTGGATAACACAACTCGGCAGCGAAAGAGCCTTCGTTTTCCAAACGCAGCTGTTCCTTATAGTTATGTTAATTATTCTAAGACAACCGGAAATTTTGTTGCTCAGTTATATATGAAATCTGAAGAATTTGATAAAACACGTGATGATCATATCGCAGACTTCGATGAATCTGATTTCGGGGATGACATTCTTGGAATCTATATAGTAAAATTGATGCTTGGAATGGATATCTCTCAAGAAAAAGAAACCATCTTAAAAAAGAATATGAATGTTGTTCAATTTCTTGCAGCACACTTAGATAGCAACATCAATTTTACTCCAGATGAATGGGAGGACATATACTCTTTAAAGCATGATGATATTGTCGACTATGCAGTAAAGAAAAATCGTTTCAATTTCCACAAAACCATTTCAGCCAAAAGCCATCATGGAGTATCTGCGGATGTAATAAAACTCGTTGATGAACTTAGTATCGGTCTTGCATCCCGAAATCTGCCTTTTGGAATTATTTCAGCTGATAAAAGGGAAGAATTTGCTAATCGATTATCCCAATTGTATCCTATGGCAAACGAGGATATTATCAATAATCTTGCTTGCAATGATAAACATCTGATTGTAGCTATATTCAAAGGCTTCAAACCCCGTGGTGATGACAACCGGCCAGATAGAGGACTTCTCCCTCTTGTTATTATGTTATCCTCTACAGATGTAGATGTGCTAACTTATCTTTATGGTCCTCTGATAGAAGCAAATCTAAATCTTCTTGACTCAGACCCTATTAAACTTGCAGATAAGAACGGTTTATGGCGCTCTATCCTAGCCCTGAGTAATTACCTCATCCTTGATGTACCTGTTCGTGCAACAAAAAAATACGATGCCGAACGAGTTTATGATACATCAAAAATAAAGGATTTTTATACTGCTCGTGGAACAGAGCAACAGTTAAAGAATAAGCCTGTTTTCTCAAGTATTCCTATGACCTTTGGTGAAGACGATGTCGATACTGCAATCCATTACTTATTTGGACACATTCTAGGTAAATATTGTTTTGAAGGATTGTGTAATCCTCCTGGCGGTGATTGGAGTGGTTTTTCTGTTCTTGATGGCACCATGGAAAATCGCTGGCTATCTTTACCGCGTGTAAGTGATGATATTAAGGGTAAACGCCCTGATCATATTCTTGAGCTATTTGGTGTATTTGATAAACCTTTACTTTTATCGATTGAGTCAAAGGAACGATCTATTGGCCTAGAGGAGGATGTGGGAACAAAACTAGTCACATACATCAAAAAATTAATGGATTTTGTTCCAAGTGCTAAAAGACATGTTAAACCTTCAATTGGTGAATGGTCATGGGGGGATGAACAAATTAATTTCAACAATTTTGAGACAATATCTGCTGCAGCTTACTTAAAAGATTATGCAGAGCCATCTGATGAAGTATTTAAAAAGAATTGTGAAATTCTATTTGTTATGGATCCTATTATGCCGGATAAAAAAATTGGGTGGACGATTGAAATTATCCCATCCACAGATCGCGCTTCAATAGTCAAACAATTCATCATTGATAAATATAACGCTTCTGGTGATGATCAGTTTTTTATTCATTAATTAATAGTTTAGGTAAAGAGACTCGAGGACCTTCTCGGTCTCTTTATCTATTACTTTCTTAAAAGTTGAATTTCCTGAAGTAATAAACTCGTGTCTCTTGTACAATTCTCTTGGAATATCAACTGTGTAATCTTCTTTTCCCCTTTTTCCATCAAATGATAAAATCCACTTTATCCCCCTTTGATTGAGATCTTCTAAGTATTCCACGAACCTATCAAAATCGATAGTTCCAAAATATCTGCCTTTAGTGTGAAAATATGGTGGATCCAAATAAACAATATCACCGGCCTTTGCTGTTGCTGTTGTTATATTATAATCTTCCGCATAAAATTCTGTATTTTGTATATGCTGAGACCAATCCATAATTATCTTGTCTAATGTATTGGGATTTATACCCTTACGAGAATAATGCAGAGAGTTGTTAAATTCTCCTTTGTTATTAAATCTAATAAGGCCATTTACACATGTTCTAGATAGGAACATTAAATCATAAGGGGACTTATCGCGATTGAAATCATCACGAATCTCATAGTAAGCAGTATATCCTTCCTCCTGAAGTCTTGTCCATCTATCACGGTATTCTTCTGAAAGCTTCTGGGGATTATCACGTATCTCTTTCCACAAATCAATCAGAGGTTCACAAATATCCCCACATACGCTCTTTTCAGGACTAATTGCATATAGCATTGATCCACCACCAATAAATGGTTCATAATATGTATTATAAGTTTTTGGAAGAAAAGATTTAATCTTTTCAGACTGAGAGCGTTTACTTCCACTCCACTTAATCACTGGTTTTATCATTTTCTTTTTCTCCTTTCAATACTTGGAATAAAGTCATTTGCTCACTTTCCTTTTCTGTATGTGATAGTCTTTCCTCTGAAATATCGCAATACTCTTTTTCAACTTCAAAACCTATATAATGACGTCCTGTCATCTTTGCTGCAACACATTCGCTTCCTGCACCTGCGAATGGAGTCAGCATAATATCCCCAGGTTTAGAAGACAGCTTAATCATTCTTGTTAATACTTTAATAGGTTTCTGAGTAGGATGTTTTCCATATTTAAGTTCTTCTCGTTTCTTATTATTAGAGAGATCCCATACAGTTCTCATCTGCTTGCCAGGTGATTTTAGCTCATCACCAGGAAATTCTCCATTTTTTGAATATTCATAGTCAAAGTAATATTCCCTTTTTTTGTTTCCGGAATGAACCCAGAGTATAGTCTCATGACTTGCTGTCATGCGTCTACCAGAAAGATTTGGAAATGCATTCTTCTTGTACCAGATAACCTCATTTATAATCTCAATATTTAGCATTTGGCATACAATATTAATGATTCCTATGTTATGATACGTTCCAAAAATCCACATTGACCCTGTGGGTTTTAGTATTCTCTTGGCCTCAGAAAGCCAAGCTATAGAAAAGCTCAAATAATCATTAAGGGACATATTGTCCCAGTTTTCATTCGTAATATTCCAGTTTCCACCCATTCCAGCTAAAGAAACACTATTATCCCATTTCCAATCTCCACTTTTTGAAAGGTTATAAGGGGGGTCCGCAATAATCAAGTCCACACAATTATCAGGAAGATCCTTCATCCCTTCTATGCAATCATTGTTTGAAATATAATCAAATGGTATAACAACTGGTTCACTTGTCTCTGGTTTTTTATTCATTGTCTTCCTCCTTATCATTAGTGGGATATATTCGACAATTTCACTATATCAGTTTTAAGAACATTATAAATCTTACATAGGCTGATATACTTAATATCTTTATTAATTTAGAGTTTCACTTCTCATTCATTCAAAATAATTATTCCAGAGTCCATATAATTCGTAAAAAAATAATATTAATGTCTAATATATTCCTAATGTATTATTTTTCTCTAATATTACTATGTATTTTATCATATTTAAAAATATTAAGAGAGCATATAAAAACTAATTGAAATTAAAAAAATTTAAAAAAATAAAATAGTTCTAGGTTAACAAATTAAATATTTTTAAATAAAATTAAGAGTTAATTTAAAAATTAATTAAAAATTATTAAATTAGATTGAATAAAATAATTAAAAAACTAGAATTAATAAAAGGAATTAAAAACAATGGAATAAATTAAAAACTAAAAAAATACCTACCAAAAATGATTATCGATCCAACAGTCAAAATTATACGAAAATATTCAAAAAAAAATAATTAAATTAAACTCCAAATCACCCTGAAAATTAGAAAAAATAGAAAATCTTCCATAAATCCACACCTGCAAGAAAATTCAATATGAACTACAGATTAACATGAAAAAACGTGAAAAAAATCGAAAGGTAAAAATTATGAAATTCTAAAATTGACGGCATTGTAAAAATTCTAAGAAACAAGTTTGTTAATTTTTCAAGAACAACCACTAGAAATGATTTTTGAAATTATTTAACTATGATGTTAGAAATTATCGATAGACATGTTCAAATACTCATAATTAAAAAATCATATAAGTTGACACTTACAAAAAAATAATGAAATGTTATATATTATGAAACATATATTGTCATATAAGTAAACATAAGTATAACAAAACTTTTTAAAATTGAACTAAATTTCATAATATTATGAAAAATTTGATTAGGTGATATAATGAATGCATATGCAGTCGTATCTCATTTTAGAGAAGACATACCAGAACAAAAAGAAGTAATGGCAATATTAAAAGAACACTTGAAATATTTCGCAAAATGTAGTGAAGAAGGCAAAGTCCTTATTGCAGGTCCCCATGCTCAAGAAGATGGCTCCTATGGTGGAGGCGGAGTCATGGTATTGAAAACTAATTCAAAAGAAGAAGCTGAAGAGCTTATGGCAAATGATCCATTTGTAGCAAAAAACATTGTAGATTACACAATCTATGAATTTAGAGTAGTTAATCTAAGACCTGAATTAGAAGAATGGTTCAAATCTTAAATATAACTTTTAAGATTTTCATTTTTTATTTTTTTACTTCAATTTACTATTTTTTTACTTTTTTTTAAAACTTCATACTAGAAATCCGTTTTTTCATTTAAAAATGCTAAGTTAAATGCATTAACAATTAATTTAAATAATAATTATTTATATGACTAATTGGAAAATTATAGTTATGGCAATGAATGATAAAATAGCTGATTATATTACCTTTCCAAAAACTTTTGAGAAATATAGATGGTACAAACCGATACTTGTTTTTGTACTGACTATAATTATAATGTCCATACTCTCAGGACTAACAATAGCGGCTTTTTACAAAATGGCGGGTCCTGATTTTTTAAGGGCTGTTCTTTATGGAGGATATGAAATACTTGTATCTCCAATGGCGATGTTCTTTATGGATTTAATTATCATTATGTTTATCCCTTCATTATATATTGCATCAAAAGTTGTTAAGGATAGGCCATTTTCATCTTATTCCTCTTCACGTGGAGGATGGAATTTCAAGCTCTATTTCAAGGCATTGATAATTCCGATGATACTGTTCATAGTATATATGATTGCAGAAACTGCCATTAAAGGACCGGAAGGCACATCTAATTTCTCAATAGCATTTCTCCTTTTACTTTTTATTTCTGTACCTCTCCAATGCATTGCAGAAGAATATATGTTCAGAGGGTTTATTATGCAGACATTTGGGGCTTGGTTTAAGATGCCAGTTTTGGCGATAGTCCTTCAAGCCATATTATTTACAGTATGCCATCAATATAACATCTTAGGACTCTTTGAAACATTAGTTACAGGTCTTGGTTTTGGATTTTTGGCTTGGAAAACAAATGGTTTGGAAATAAGCTCTGCCCTTCATACTGCGAATAATTTTGCAGTTGGCTTATTTGTTATGCTTGGACTTAAAGCATCAACTTCCTCTCCACAATTATGGGAAGTTGTGGCATCAATTGTTTTCTTAATTATATTATTCATCATAATGTATTATGTTGGCAATAAAACCAATTGGTTTGGAGAAATCTCAGAAAACTCTCAAAATAGATGATTATTCAATTAGGAAAAATCTTTTTTTTTAAGTTTTGTAAAACCCCTATTTAAAGAGGTAAATTAAGCATAATTAAAAGTTTTTTAATTAAATATTTAATAATCATACAATGTATCATAATTAATAAACTCTTTTTTTACATTAACATTGTCAACATCCACTCTTTCACGATATATGCACTTGCCATAATCCAAATGGGTCCTGTATACTTCAAATATTGCATAATCCGCTTTTTCATCTAAATGCACTTGGTATGGCACATCTCCAAGATAGCAAGTTCCAACATAGTTGCTGTCATTATACAACACTTTTCCATTTTTTGAGTAGAAGATAACATTTATTGCATGAGTTCCAAAGCTTCTCTGATTGTATGTAATCTCGTATCCTTCTTCTGTAGAAACTTTTGAATTATACTGGCTTGAATGAATGTATCTGGTGATTTTCAAATCATCTACGATGACTGAGCTAGCCATGGAATTAGTGACTGCAGGTACAACAACTGTTGCTATAACTATTATCCCAAGAACAATCAGAATCCCTGCAAGGCAATATTTTCCGCTATTGTCATTTTCAGAGCTAGCATTTTGGCCGATTGATCCAGTTCCTCCATAAGTTCTTGGATAGTATCCTCCAAGATCAGAATCATCATAGTTTCTTCCATACATCTTTTCTGTATCGCTTGCTCCATAGTGATAGTCTGCATTCTGCATGAAAAAGTCATCGTCGCCTATCATGAATTTTCCCCCATTCATTCTTTTGTTTAATTCTATTTTTATATTTCTTTTTTTATTTTTTTAATTCTATTTTTATATTTCTTTTTTCGTTTTATGATTATTTTCTCATTGGTTTCGTAAGTTATGGTTCAATGAACTAAATTAAACTTCATTTATGCCTAAAATTTTATAATAATTTTTATTTAGATTAAAGAATAGATATTAATATTGAAAATCTAAATTATTATGGGTGATGAAATGGCTATTGATTTGACAGATATCGGAATTGAAGAAGGACAGAAATATGAAGGGATTTACACTACCATGAGCAAGGATGGTGTAAAAAATGCAGCGCCAATAGGAATTGTATGCAAAGGCAAGGACAAACTTGGATGCAGATTATTTGTCGGTACCAAAACCCTCAAAAACATTATGGAAACCCGGAAATATGTTGTAAATATAACCTTTGATCCTATAAATTTTGTAAATTCAACCATCGGAAACTTGGATATTGAAGAGTTTACAGATGATGAGGACATTGCAATATTGAAGAATGCAGAGGCATATATCATTTGTGATGTCACAGACATTAGAAAAATGGACCCGATTAAAGACCATGTAACATCAAATGGAGAAGCTTATATCATAAGCAGTGATGTTGTGGAAATCGTCAAGAACAATCCATGTGCAAAGGCTTTAAACAGGGGAGTATTCGCACTTCTGGAATGCCTTACAAACTATACTCGACTTGACCTTGTAAGCAAGGAGCAGCAGGATTATTTCATCGGAAGGTTCAATGAAAACAATCGCATGATTAAGAGGGTTTCAGGACCTGATACGATAAAAGCCATGGAGATTCTTAAAAACAGTATGATAGAAAAGGGTTTTGATGTTGAATAGGACCTGAATTCCCCTTTAATTCTAGTTGAGCAGACGGCCGATGTGAAGCCAAAATTATTTTAACTAATTCATCTTAGTGGTTTCGTAAAACTAAGGTTTAATGAAATAAATTAAACTTTTGATAATTTTTAAAAAATATTGTTATTTTTGCAAATTCTCATTTTTTTTCTATATAATTATTTATTATGTTTAATTTTTTCACTATTAAACAGTTTAAAGTATCAATATATAAATATTAAAATATACATACTTATCTTTACAGGAAAGGAGTTGTTTTTAATGAATAAACAGAATGTATTTGCTTTACTCTTATTAACAATCGTTCTTTTAGCTGTAGTTGCTGTAAGTGGATGCATTGGAGGATCTTCTGATGATTCTGCCAGTGATGCATCTGGAGATTCAGATGATTCAAGTGATTCCGTAGATCATAGTGATTCTGGCAGTGATGATAAAGACGACAAGAATGATAAGGAAGACAACGATAAAGACGATGAAGATGATGATGACGATTGAAGGCTCTAATTTCAATTGAACCAATCATTGATGGCAAGCAGTATTTTTAGGGATTGTTGGGAATTATCTACCTTAATCTCCTCTTTTTAAAATTGCTATACGCTCTAATTAATAAAATTTTACTACTTTTCTTTCTTTTTCATTTATTTTTAACTTTTTTTCATTTTAGAAACTTATTTTAGTTCGAAAACTATGTTTAATGAATTTAATTAACATAAAGATCACTATTCCTAAAAATATGAATATTATTTTCTCATTATTGTAAAAGATTCCCGCTACATCAATCATACAATCCCCTTGCAATCTTTCAATACTATTATTTTGATTTTAATTGCTATTTAATCTATTTGTTTTCATTGATTGTTTTTCTTTTTTTGCAAAAAACTGATATTTTTTTAATCCGTAACCAATATCTTATTCCATATTTGAATAATATTTTAATTTTTTACTAATTCATTATACAATTTTCATTTAATAAAAAATCTTAAATATATATTAATTCAAAAATAAGATTGTATACTTAATAAATTTAAATATTAAATTCTTAAGAATGAGGGATTAAATGGCGAAAGAAGATAAGAAAGCATCAAGACAACGTTTTGATGAGATTATGGGTGTTGCAAAGAAACACCACTTGGCAAAATTATTGAAGGACAACCAAGACGATGAGGACTTTGAAGTTTCAGACTTAAGATATGCAATGGAAGAGTGCGGTCCTGCATTCATCAAATTAGGTCAGCTATTGGCTACAAGGCCGGATATGGTCGGTAATGACATAGCAGATGACTTGAAGCTGCTTAGGGACAACACTCCGGTGACTCCTTTTGATGAGATGAGAAAGGTCATTGAAGATGAACTCGGACAGCCATTGGAAGAGATATACTCAGAATTCAATGAAGAGCCTCTCGGTTCCGCTTCAATCGGACAGGTATATAAGGCAAGACTGAAAGACCGTGACATGGAAGTTGCCGTAAAGGTTCAAAAGCCAGGCATCTATGATGTCATCGTACCTGATGTAAAGATATTGAATAAGGTTGCCGGAACCGTAGACAAGCATGTTTCAGGTTCCAGAACATATAACCTGCCTGCAATGGCTAAGGAATTCGAAAGGTCAATCTTCAAGGAACTTAACTACATGGAAGAGGTTAAGAACATCAATAAGATAACAAAGAACTTTGAAGAGATTGACTATATCAAGATACCTGAAGTATATCCTGAATACTGTTCCTCCAAAGTCATAACCATGGAGCTCATTGACGGATACGAATTGCCTGACCTCTATGACACTGAAGTTGAAGGCATCAACAATGCGGAAATCGCACAATACGGATGCCAATCCTATTTGAAACAGGTATTGATTGACGGATTCTTCCATGCAGACCCACACCCAGGTAACCTATTTGTAACTCGTGACAACAGACTCTGTTACATTGACTTTGGAATGATGGGAGTGGTCAATGACACTTTCAGATCAAACTTCGCTCAATTGATTCTTCTCCTATTGGATGGAAACTCACATCATTTGATCAATCAAATGCTTTACATGAACATCATAAGTCCGGAACAGAACACTGAGGAATTCCAGGAAGATGTCGATGATCTTTTGAATTCATACATCGGCGTTGACATGGACCAAATGGATGGAATATTCGATGACCTGATGAATGTAATGATCAACCACAATATCATTCTTCCAAGGGAATTCGTAATGATCGGAAGGGGAATAATCCTCATTGAGGAAGCTGGAGACAAATTGGATCCACACTTCAATCTCACAAGCGAGCTTGAAAAATTCGCTAAGGATATGATAAAATCAAAATTCGCACCAGGAAACCTTGTAGGTGGCGGATTCAACTATATTGTAGAAATCGAGCACTTATTGAAAGACTTGCCTGACAGACTCAACAGCACTCTCAATAAGCTTGAGGCAGGGGAAATCGAACTCAATATGAACCACACCGGTTTGGATGAGTTGAAGGACCAATTGTCCATATCACTGATCATTTCCGCGTTGCTTGTCGGTTCATCTATTGCTATTTTAGCGGACAAGGGACCAAGGGTATGGGACATTTCAGCCATCGGATTCTTCGGATTCCTAATCAGCGCAATTCTTGGAGTATACATTATCATTAAGTTCATACGCACTGAAAGGTAAATCAGAATTCATATAAAGACTAAAGTTAATAGAAACTAAAAAATTATGAGGTGCAAAGATGTACAAAAAATTGTTTGCATTATTGATATTAAGCTTTTTAGTCATTGGAGCGGCAAGCGCTTCAGACTTTAAGATCAATGATGGCTTTGAAGATGTGACTGAGTATTTCTCTGTCAATGATGAGACAGGCATGACCATATGCACTTGGGAAAATGATGAATACGTTCAGGAATATTATTTGCAGAACGGAACTGATTACAGCATAGTCGAAGGAGACAACAATACATATAACATTACCGAAAACACTGAAAGTGAAATAGGCAATGCCCTTTCATATCTGACTAGTGGAAAAGCCGGTTTGACTTATGGAGTCTTGGAAGAAGTGGAATTTGAAGGCAAGGAATATGTCATTTATACATATATTGAAAATACAACTCCTGATGATTGGAAAGCATGTTATGATGAATTGATGAAATTCAATGAAAACAACAATCTGGAACCAATCGCCGACGCTATATAAAAACTTAATATTTAGGAAAATTAATTTTTTCCTATTTTTCTTTTTTTAGATAATTTTTTCTTATTTATTCTTATTTTTCTAATATTTTTCTTAAAATTAACTGTTTTTTTAATCAAAACTTGAATATTTATGCAAATTTAATAATGTTAATTAATTAAGTTTAAATAAGAGTTTAGACATATTTTTAATTAATAGTTTTAATTATAGATTAATCTATCTTGATTAACATTAAATTAAGTTATATTTAAGTGATAAAATGAGTTTTGAAAGTTCAAGCGATATGTATAAGTTACAAAAATTGGTGAAATCTTCTCTTTTAGAAATCAACAAGCTTAAGATGGAAATTGTTCAATTGAAAGAGGAGCAGAATTCACTGATGCCAAATGATGAATATGAAACATTGAAATACGAATCTGAAGAATCATTGAAACAGAAGGAAGATGAAATTTCTGATTTAAAAGCAAAACATGAAGTGGAAATCTCTGATTTAAAAAGTAAACATGTAAATGAAGTTTCAGATTTAAAACTTAAATATGACGAAGATTTAAAAAGCAAAAGTCTTGAGCTCAGCGACTTTTTAGCCAAATTCGATAAGGACATAAAGGCCAAGGATGATGAAATCATCGATATGAAGGCTAAATATGAAGCTGACTTGAACAATAAAAAATATGAAATCGAAAACTTGACTCATTCTTTAAATACCAATATTGAGGTATTGAACAGATCCAAGGATCTATTGAATTCAAAGGATGAAACCATCAAAAGCCTGTCAGATAAGGTCAATGAGCTTTCTGACATGAACGACTCTCTTTCTAAAATGAAGGAATCCTTTGATGAGGAATTCAACAGTTTCAAGACTTTGGAATTAGGCCAAGCAAATCTTAAGCTAAAGGAGGCTTTAAATGATGTCAGTTCCAAGGAAAATGAAATTCAATCAATTTCCAATGACCTGAAGATTGCTGAAAACAAATTGACTGATGTTCAGCGCCAATTGGAAGAGGCCAGAATCAAGGAAAATGAAGCAAACCTTAAATTGGCAAATACATTAAGCACTGTTGATGAAAAGAATATGGAAATCCAATCCCTCAATGCCCAAATCTCTTCCCAAAACGAGGAAATCCTTGACTTGAAGAACAATCTTGTAAATAAGGACAATCTTGTTGCATTGCAAAGGGAACTTGATTCCCGTGATGTTGCCATTCGCGAAAAGGATGTTCAAATCCAGCTATTGAAGGACAAGTCAGTTTCCCGTGAGGAATATGCCAAGGTTCAAAACGAATTGTCCAAAAAGGATCTCCAAATCCAAAGATTGAATGAAGTTAAAGACTTATTCTTTGAACTCTCTGACAACAGTTTCCTGGACAACCAATCTCAGGATGGGGTTATTAATAAAACTTCTGTTGGAGATAGGGAACTTATGGAATTGAATGAAATCAAAAGGGAATTGGAATTGGCTAAAGAGAATAATCTTAAAATCAGGGCTGTTGAAGACGAAGACTTGGAAAAAATGGCTAATCTAATTGATTCCACTGATGTGGATGCTTCCCTTGATGTCCTCAATCAGAATAATGTAGAGGAATTGAAGAGATTGGAACTTGAACTTGAAGGTTATAAGTCAACTGTTGAGGAATTGGAAAAGTACAAATTCGTTTATGATAAGTTAACTGCACCTCAACTGAAGAACTTAAATTCCATCCAGTCTCAAATCTATCACTTGCTTCCTGAGGATGAAGCTATGGATACCTTGTCAGTTAAGGAGTACCTTAATGACATTGCATTCAAGAACCTTTCCTTTGGAAATACAAAGAACATTCTTAAAAGTTTGGAAAGGAAAGGCTATGTTGAAGTGGCTAAAAAAGAGAATGACATATTCTTCTGGAGAAAGCTTCCTTTACCTGAAGAATAATTAATCTTTCTTATTTTCTTTTTTTACATATAATTTTTACTTTTTTTCTATTTTTAACATTTTTAAACTATTTTTTCATTTCATGTAATTGATGATTTTTTTCATGAAATCCTTTTTTTATAATTTTTAGTACCTTCTTTATTGTCATAAGATGATTCGGCTGATTCATGATTTATCTTATTCATGATTTATCTTATAAAGGATGTCCCTTATTGTTGAAATGATAGGGACCAATAGGAACAAATAGATGAAGTGATGATTCACATTAAAGTCAAGCAGATTTACAATAACTGTAACTCCCATGATTATATAAAGGGTGTGGTAAACATATTTCTTATCTTCCTCTCCTGAATACTCCTCAAGGAATCCCATTTTATGTGCATAATGGAACATCAATAAAAAGAACAGTATTGTTAGGAATATGTTGGCTCCAAAGATTACATTTGCAAAGAAGAAGTGTGAGTAGTTTCCAACGATTGATGTTGTAAATGGAATGAAGGATATACAAGCCAAAAAGAAGATATTCAACCATAGATATGGCATGTTCAGGCTTTTTATTCTAATGAATTCATGGTGGTAGATCCAAAATGATGCGATTAGTATGAAACTTACGATGGTTATTCCCACTGTAGGGGCAAGGGAAGATGCGAAACTTATGAATCCAATATCATTTACTATCTTTGCCTCTGGCAGAGCCATACCAAAGATCAATAAGGTCATTACCATTCCAAATATCCCATCTGTCAATCCCATTATTCTTCCAGGGTCTATATCCAACGGTTGTGAAAAGGCTTCTAAGAACCCTTTATGGGAGCTAATGTGACTGCCCATCTTTTCTTTTGTCTCTTCACCGTCATTTTCTTCACTGGAGGATAATCTACTTTTTTCATCCATCATAAAATCACCTTTTTAGGATATGTTCATATTTAAATTTGTATTAATCTTATTATAATAATTTTTTGAATAAACCCTTAAGTTCACCTATGGTTTCGATGTGTTAACCGCAAAGGAACTAGTGTAAACCTTAAAGGAACTTTCAATTTTAATATATTTTTGTAACTAAATTAAATAAATGTAAATTTGTTCAGTATTTTTTTAATTTATTATAATTTTCTTCATAATTTATCAACTTTTATAAATTTTTATTCAAAATAATAATTTTCAAAAAAATCATAATAAAAACAAAAACTTTATATATTACTTTAAACCCATTGTTATTATAGACTAAATATTTTAATATTAGTTAAATCTATTGATTTAAATTAAATTATATATTTTTAATCTATCAAAAAAATTATTTATTTTAAAAAAAATTGAGGTGTATAGAATGGCACAAGGTCAACCTATTTTCATTTTACCTGAAGGAACTAACAGATTGTTAGGCAGAGATGCACAAAGAACCAACATCTTAGCAGGTAAAGTATTAGCAGAAACTGTAAGAACCACTTTAGGTCCAAAAGGTATGGACAAAATGTTAGTGGACGGACTCGGAGACATTGTAGTAACCAACGACGGAGTTACTATCTTAAAAGAAATGGATATTGAACACCCTGCAGCAAAAATGCTCGTGGAAGTTGCAAAAACCCAAGAAGATGAAGTTGGGGACGGAACCACCACTGCAGTAATCATTGCTGGAGAATTACTCAAAAAATCCGAAACTTTATTAGACATGGACATTCACCCAACCATTATCGCTATGGGATACAGACAAGCTGCTGAAAAGGCACAAGAAATCTTAGATGACATCGCAATCGAAGACATTTCCCGTGACATGTTAGTCAAAGTGGCTATGACCGCTATGACCGGTAAAGGAACTGAAAAAGCTCGTGAACCTTTAGCAAACTTAATCGTAGACGCTGTACAACAAGTAGCTGATGATGGTGAAGTTGACACTGATCACATTAAGATTGAGAAGAAAGATGGTGCAGTAGTGGAAGAATCCACCTTAATCCAAGGTGTAATCGTAGACAAGGAAAAAGTACACCCAGGTATGCCATCTGAACTTAAAGATGCAAAAGTTGTCTTGATCAACTCTCCTTTAGAAGTTAAGGAAACTGAAGTTGATGCTGAAATCAGAATCACTGACCCTGCTCAAATGCAAGCATTCATCGAACAGGAAGAACAAATGGTCAGAGATATGGTCAACAAAATCGCAGATGTCGGTGCAAACGTATTATTCGCACAAAAAGGTATCGACGACTTAGCACAACACTACTTAGCTAAAGCAGGAATCATGGCTGTAAGAAGAGTCAAGAAATCCGACATAGAAAAATTAGCTAAAGCAACCGGCGCTACCGTTGTATCCAACTTAGATGACTTAACTGAAGATGACTTAGGTCACGCAGGTTCCGTAATCGAGAAGAAAATTTCCGGTGACGACATGATCTTCGTAGAAGAATGTCAAGAACCTAAAGCAGTAACCTTATTAGTCAGAGGAAGTACCAAACACATCGTAGCTGAAATCGACAGAGCTGTAGATGACGCAATCGGTGTAGTGGCTGCTACCGTAGAAGACGGTCAAGTTGTAGCTGGTGGAGGAGCTCCTGAAATCGCTATGGCTAAAAAACTTAAAGAATATGCTCAATCAATCAGCGGAAGAGAACAATTAGCAGTAACCGCATTTGCAGAATCCTTAGAAATTGTTCCTAAGACCTTAGCTGAAAACGCTGGTTTAGACAGCATTGACTCTTTAGTAGACTTAAGAGCTGCTCATGAAAAATCCCCTTACATGGGATTAAACGTATTCACTGGTGATGTTACTGACATGAAAGAAGAAGGTGTTGTAGAACCTAAACGTGTCAAAAAACAAGCTATCCAATCTGCTTCCGAAGCTGCTGAAATGATCTTAAGAATCGATGACGTAATTGCTTCCAGCGGAACCAGTGCAGGCGACATGCCAATGGACCCAGGTATGGGTGGCATGCCTCCAATGATGTAGACAAGCTTTTGACCTTCGGTCAAAACCTTGACCAAAATATTTTCCAAACTTTGAGAAAAAGTTTGATTAAAATATTTTAATAGTTAGGAGTGTTTAACTCTTAATTATTTTCTTTTCTTTTTTTTACTTTTTTATTTATTTCATTATTTTCACTTTTTCAATTTTAGATTTTCCTATTATGGTTTAATATATCAAATTATTTCTAATAATAACGCTTATTTTTTAATATAGTTTACTATTTATGTTTCATTCTTAATTTTACCAACAAAAACTTGCTTATTTTTGATATTACTTTTCAAATGCTCTCTGTTTAGATTTATATTCTTTTAAAAACAACTTTTATTCAAGCATCTTTTTAAAAAAATATGTAAAGGATTTGGTAAAATGTATTTAGAAAAAAACAAGGAAAACAATGAACACAAAGAAAGCAATGGAGAAATAAGTAGTGAAAATAAAATTGAAATCCAATATGAACATGATGGGGAAAATGATGTTCAAGATCTTGATGAACTTGAGGGTAATGACTTGGATGAATTTGAATTATTAAGTCTTTTTGATATTTTTGATTTGATTGATATAGGCATCCATGACTTTATTAGGGAAGTTTATTTTGAGGATTAAAATTCTTCAATCTTCCTTTTATTATTTAGTCATTTCATTGTCAGATACTAAAATTTATTAATCATGCAATTAATATTATAATTGATAAGAAAATATCGATAAAATGATATTGAAAATGATTATTTTAGGAGCCATAAAATGACTGAAAATGAAAAGAGCATAAGGAGTCAGGAAGAGAAGGAATTGATAATCAATGCACGAAAACCTGAAGGTGAATTGGGAGACCAGTTATTGGACCGCATGAATGAAAGTCATGAAAGCCTTGCACAGTGGGGTGTAAGCCATTTGGACATCTCAAAGGATGATGTAATTTTGGATATTGGCTGTGGCGGAGGAGTCAATGTGGAAAGATTCCTTAAGATGACTGATAATAAGGTTTATGGTCTTGATTACTCTGAGATTGCAGTAGAAAAGTCTGCAAAGTTAAACCAGGCAGCCATTGATGAAGGAAGATGTGAGATCATTCAGGGATCCGTATCCGAACTTCCTTTTGAAGATAACAGCTTTGATATCATCACTGGATTTGAAACCGTTTACTTCTGGCCTGATTTTGTCAATGATTCAAAGGAAGTCAGAAGGGTTCTTAAAGATGATGGAATAATGTTCATCTGCAATGAGGCAATTCCAAATGAAGATGACGAACGTCAAAAGGAGCTCATTGACCTTTTGGATATGAAAATATTCTCAGAGGATGAATTTGATGAATATTTGAGAGAGGCAGGATTCTCAGATATAATATGCTTCTCTAAGGATGGTCCCGACAGTGTCAATAGGGAATTGGTCACAGGATGGCTTTGTGTAATTGCCAGAAAATAAAAATTCTTTTTTTAATTTAACTTCTTCCATTTCCCCTTATTCTTTTAATTTTTCTTTTTTTCTTATTTTTTCTTATTTTCAAATAATTTTATACATTTATTCGAATTTTTAAGAACAATTAAAAATCTTAAGTAAATTTTAAATATTAGAAAGTAATAATAAAATATGTTTATGATTAATTTTTTATAATCATTCAATGAAGATGAAAATGGTGATGAAATGTTTTATGGATTATCTATTGGCTTGATTTCCTTAATAGTTTTTGGAAATATAGAAAACTTAATTTTGGCTTCTCAAGGTGTTGTTAAAGCTGCAAATCCTTTAAAACTTGCTATTTTCAGTTTAATAGTTGTACTGGCATGGTTGATTATAGGTACTGTATGCACTCAACAATTAGAAGCTTATGGCATATATATTGAATTCATTGGCGGATTTGCGATTTTTGTTTTAGGAATTCAATCAATGATAGAGGCAGTTAAGGGTTAGGTGAAAAGATGTCTGTTTTTGATAAATATAAACCTTTCATTGAAGAATATAAGCCTTTTTTAGGATTATTGATCTTTGGTAACATAGAAAACTTAGTCTTGGCTGCTCAAGGTGTGCTCGAAGGAGCAAATCCATTTGTTGTCATTGCAGCAAGTATCTGTTTGGTAATCACTTGGCAATTCATTGGTGTTTTCGGTACAAAGGCAGCTATGAAATACTCCAGACACATTGAATTCATTGGCGGATTTGCGATTTTTGTTTTAGGAATTCAATCAATGCTTCCATTGATTTATCATTTGCTTTAAAATTCTAGGTATTTTCCTAGTTTGAATTTCAATTATCGTCCATTTTCTCATGTTTTATATTAAAAATCTTAATTATAGAAAGATTTATATATTATGTAAACTAACATAGATATGTTGTATATTGCGGTGTTAGTCCAGCCTGGTTAAGACTCTAGCCTGCCACGTTAGAGACCCGGGTTCAAATCCCGGACGCCGCACTTTTTTTTATTGCAGCTGTGGTATAGTCTGGTTATTACTTGGGCCTTCCAAGCCTACAACCCGGGTTCGAATCCCGGCAGCTGCATACCCAAACTTTTAGAAAAAGTTTGATCAAAATCTTTTTTTTATCTATTTTTTCAATATATTTTTTTAGGCAATTTTATCTTTTTTTATCTATTTTTTTAATATTATTTTTTAGACAATTTTTTCATTTTTATCCATTTTTTCAACTATTTTCTCATTAACTTGATTTAGTATTCCTTAATTTATGAGTTAAAATCGATTTTTTCTTTATTTTATTAAATAAGTTTATATGTATTAAAAAATAATATTATATTAATATAAATTTATAATGATTATATTAATCTCGTTTAGTTATTTTAAGTTTATATTTTAATATTAAAGCAAAAATTATTGTTGAAATTTAAAATTATGTTTATTTGTTTAAATTAAATTAAAATTAATAGCAATTATTGGCTATTCTAATTAAAACTAAATTATGGTTGTGATTTAATGGCAGGAATTGTTGGATATGGGGCGAATGTGCCTTCATATAGAATAAAAGTAGAAGAAATCGCAAAAGTATGGGGAGATAACCCTGATTCAATCTCAAACGGTTTAATCGTTAATGAAAAATCAGTGCCTTCTTCTGATGAAGATACTGCAACCATTGCAGTTACCGCTGCAAGATATGCATTGGCTAGAGCACAGATTGATCCTCAAGACATTGGAGCAGTTTATGTTGGTTCAGAATCTCATCCTTATGCAGTAAAACCAACTGCTACCATTGTTGCAGAAGCTATTGGCGCTACTCCTGATATGACTGCAGCAGACTTGGAATTTGCTTGTAAGGCAGGTACTGCAGGTATTCAAGCCACTATGGGTCTTGTAGACTCAGGAATGATCAAATATGGTTTGGCCATTGGTGCAGATACTTCTCAAGGAGCTCCTGGAGATGCATTGGAATACACTGCATCTGCTGGTGGTGCAGCTTATATCATTGGTGATAAGAACACCATTGCTGACTTTGGAACCACTTACAGTTACACTACTGACACTCCTGATTTTTACAGAAGAGAAGGTCAACCTTATCCAAGTCACGGTGGAAGATTCACCGGGGATCCAGCTTACTTCAAACATGTATTCGGAGCAGCAAAAGGATTGCTGGAAAAAACAGATACAAAAGTGGAAGATTATGATTATGCTATTTTCCATCAACCTAACGGTAAATTTTACTTAAGGGCAGCCACTAAATTAGGATTCACTCCTGAACAATATAAGGATGGTCTTTTAACTCCTAATGTAGGTAATACCTATTCCGGTGCTGTTCCTTTAGCGCTTTCCAATGTATTGGACAAAGCGGAACCTGGAGACAAGATTTTCATAGTATCATATGGTTCCGGTGCAGGTAGTGACGGATTTACATTGACTGTAAACGATAGAATTGAAGAAGTTAAGAATTTAGCTCCTACAACTGAAGAGATCCTTTCTAAGAAGATTTATGTTGATTATGCAGTTTATGCTAAATTTAAAGGAAAACTTAGAATGGCATAGAAGGATGAGTTGAGGAATTAATTATAATTATTTTATGACATGAAGGTGAAAAAATGAGAGATGTTGCAATTATCGGAGCTTCCCAAACAAAATTCGGAGAATTATGGGACAGTTCATTTAGAGAATTAATTTCACAAGCTGGTCTTGGAGCTATGGAAGATGCAAACCTTAGCGGTGCAGACTTGGAAGCCATGTTTGTAGGAAACATGTCTGCAGGTCTTTTCGTAGGCCAAGAACATATAGCAGCACTTATTTCCGACAGTATGGGTATGAACCCTATTCCATGTACAAGAGTTGAAGCTGCTTGTGCATCCGGTGGATTGGCACTAAGGCAAGGTATTATGGCTGTTGCTTCAGGATATCATGACATTGTTGTAGCTGCAGGTGTGGAAAAGATGACTGATGTTGTGGATGCAACACCAGCTATTGCTACCGCTTCCGACCAAGAATGGGAAGCACAGCAAGGAGCTACTTTCCCATCATTGTATGCTATGATCGCTCAAAGGCATATGTATGAATATGGAACCACAAGAGAGCAATTGGCTATGATGTCTGTAGTAAACCATAAGAACGCTTCAAACAACCCTAATGCTCAATTCCCATTTGAAGTGACTGTAGACAAGGTATTGGCATCCTCTCCTGTTGCAGACCCATTAACCTTATTGGACTGTTCACCTGTTTCTGACGGTGCAGCAGCTATCGTTATCTGTGCAGCGGAAAGGGCTAAGGAATTCACAGACACTCCTGTTTATGTAAGGGCATCTGCACAATCTTCTGGAACCATTGCATTACACAGCAGAAAGGACATCACTACCTTGGATGCAACCATTGCCGCTTCCAGAAAAGCTTATGATATGGCAGGTGTAACCGTAAAGGACATTGACGCTACAGAAGTTCACGACTGTTTCTCAATCAATGGATTGCTTGCAATTGAAGACCTTGGATTTGCTAAAAAGGGTGAAGGTGGAATTGTTCTTGAGGAAGGACAGACCAATATTGATGGTGACTGTCCAATTAACCCATCCGGCGGTTTAAAGGCAAGAGGACACCCTCTTGGAGCTACTGGTATCGCTCAAGCTGCTGAAATCGTATGGCAATTAAGAGGAGAAGCAGGCAAACGTCAAGTGGATGGTGCTGAAATCGGTATGACCCATAATGTAGGTGGTACTGGTGGTACTTGTGCTGTTCACATCTTCGGTAGAGATTTAAATTAAAAATAAGTTGATTTTAGCCTATTTGGACTAAAATCTTTCTTTTCTTTTTTTATTATTTTTTATAATTTTACTTTTCACTATTTTTAATAGTTAATTTTATCTATTCTAATTATTTTTAACGAATTTTCATTCTTCAAAAATTAGTTTATCAATATAATCCATATCCAATGCTTCCTCTACAATATTCGCTAATTTTTCAAGGGAATTTTCAACACTGGTTTCATATGGATCTTCACCTGTTCTTTCTTCCAAGCCTTTGCTTTTTCTGATATGGTTTAAGAATTCCCTTCTTATATTGTAATTGTTGAATATTCCATGGAAATAGGTTCCAAATACATTTCCATCATATGCTCCGTCAAATTGGTCATTGTCATTGTTTCCAATTCCCTTTTCTATTCTAAACAATGGCTTTGCACCTATCAGGTTTGTGGTTCCTTCATGCAATTCATAGCCTGTGACCTCTTCGCCATTGATTTTGGAAAAGATTTCGTGGAACATATTTTCTTTATTATCTTGATTAGAGTAATTATCAGTGTCTATTTCTACTTTAGCAATGCTTTGCTTTACAATCTTTCCTTCACGAATGAATTCGCTTTCAATGTCCAAAAGACCTAATCCTTCCACTTCATCAAGTTTGGATTCCTTATGGTCCTTATCATAAATCCTGTTTCCCAAGATTTGGTATCCTCCACAGATTCCTATGATTGGTATCTTTCTTTCTTTGGACAATTCCCTTATCCTGTCTGCCAATCCTGACTTTTCAAGCTCTGAAATGTCTTCAGTGGAGTTTCTTGTTCCAGGCAATATTAAAGCATCAACATCCTTAATCTTCTCTTCATAGTTGTAGACTTCAATCATCCTCACTTCAACATCATCTTCTGTGTCAAATGGGTCGATATCTGTGAAATTGGCTATTTTCGGAAGCTTTACAACTCCGATTATTATATGATTGTCACCTTCTTTGAATTCCTTTGTCCAATCATGCTCTTTAAGTGATGCGGAATCCTCTTCAGGAAGCTGCAAGTTTTCTGCATAGGGAACTATTCCAAGAACTGGAACTTCAATGATTTCTTCAAGCCTTTCAATTCCAGAGCATAGCAATTCCTGTTTTCCTCTGAATTTGTTTATAATGACTCCCTTGAATCTTGACCTGTCTGCATCGTCAAGCAATAGGAAAGTTCCTGCTATTGATGCAAATACCCCTCCCTTGTCAATGTCTCCAACAAGAAGGACATTTGCATCGGCTATTTCTGCAGCTCCCATATTTGCAAGGTCTCCTTCTCTCAAGTTGATTTCAGCAGGAGATCCTGCACCTTCCATAATGATTATGTCGTATTCCTTCTTCAACTTGTTCAATGAGTCTATTACGGCTTCCTTTGCAATGATTCTATAGTCTTCATCATCCATCAGATTGTTGTCTATGTCCTTTTGAGTTGCTTTGGTCTTGTCATACTTTCTAAAGAAGTCCTTATTCCCTACAGCTTCACCTTGAATGATAACTTGTGAACAGGATTCACCTTTTGGCTTTAAGAGTATAGGGTTCATATCCACTGTAGGATCTATGTTTGCTGCCTTTGCCTGTAATACCTGTGCAATGGCTATTTCCTTATTCTCTTTAGTGGTATATGAATTTAAAGACATATTCTGTGACTTGAATGGTGCAACCTTATATCCTCTTTTTGTATATATTCTGCAGAGGGCTGCAACAATTAAACTTTTTCCTGCATTGGAAGCGGTTCCTTGAATCATTAAACATTTTGTCATAATTTTACCTTATAATTGATATGATTTTTATTATGATTATTCATTTATCTTTTATAAATAATAAAGTTTGTTTTAAAATTTTTGGCATGTCCTTTTTAATCTATGATTTTTCAATAGATATTTTAGTTAACTAAGGTTACTAAAATACAAACCTTTTTATATGACTAAAATCATAAAGTTATTAAGCGATTAGTTTAATATATATTACTATAATGAATATTTATATAATATAAAACTATGAAAACTATGAAGAAAACTAGAAAAATGTTAAATTATAAAAACTTTAGGAGGTTTTAAATGGAAGAAGACAAAGTAGTAACTGCAGAAGTAGAGGAATTAGAGTCTAAAGAAGAAATCGTAGACTCCTCTGTAGAAGAAAATATAATTGATGAAGAAGAAGCATTGGAAAGTGAAGATTCTGTAGCTGAAGAAAAGGATTCCTTGGAAGTCGAATTTGTTGAAGATGAAGAAGGCAATCGCAGAATCAAACCTATGCTTGACTATGAATCAATTTCAAATACTGCTGATATAGAAGTGCCTCCTTTGCTTATTGACCAGGTCATTGGTCATGAGGAATCTGTTGAAACCATCAAGAAAGCAGCAAAACAAAGAAGAAACGTTCTTCTTATTGGAGATCCTGGTGTAGGTAAATCAATGTTGGCTAAAGGTATGGCTGAATTGTTGCCTCCAGAAGTGCTTCAAGACGTATTGGTCTATCCGAATCCTGAAGACAGCAATTATCCTTTGATTAGAACCGTTCCTGCTGGTCAAGGTAAGAAGATAGTCAAGGCAAACAAGGCAAATGCCAAAAGCGGTGACGAGAAGAAGATGATGATCACCATGTTTGTCACTGCAGCCATTTTCGTTCTTGGATTGATGTATCAAAGAATCTTTGAAGCCATTATCGCTGCATTGCTTGTGATTTTTATTTCAATGCAAATCAAGCCTAAAGTATCAAACAGCGCTCCAAAACTATTGGTCAACAATGGAGACAAAAGATTTGCACCATTTATGGATGCTACCGGAGCTCATGCAGGTGCATTGCTCGGTGATGTAAGACATGACCCTTACCAATCAGGTGGTCTTGGAACTCCTGCACACGAACGTGTTGAAAGCGGTATGATCCATAAGGCCCATAAGGGAGTTTTATACATTGACGAAATCGGTACCATGAGCATGAAGACTCAACAGGAACTCTTATCCGCTATGCAAGAGAAGAAGTATGCTATCACTGGTCAAAGTGAAAACAGCAGTGGTGCAATGGTTCGCTCTCAAGCTGTTCCTTGTGATTTTGTTCTTGTAGCTTCCGGAAACATTCAAGTTCTTGAAGGAATGCACATTGCTATGCGTTCAAGAATTAGAGGTTATGGTTATGAAGTCTTTATGAAAGACTATATGGAAGATACCGAAGAGAACAGAAGAAAGCTCGTTCAGTTTGTGGCTCAGGAAGTCAAGAATGATGGAAGAATCCCACACTTTGCAACCGATGCCCTTGATGAGATCATCTTGGAAGCTAAACGTAGAGCAGGCAGAAAGAATGCTTTAACCCTTAGACTAAGAGAGTTAGGTGGATTGGTACGTTCATCTGGAGATGTAGCCATTGAAGAGGGTGCCGATTTGGTAACTGCAGAGCATGTTGTAACTGCCAAAAAATTCGCAAGAACCTTGGAACAGCAAATCGTTGATAGGTCAATCATCCAAAGAAAGGAATATAGTGTATTCCATTCCTCTGGTGGAAAAATCGGTATGGTCAATGGTTTGGCGGTCATGGGTGACAGAAGCGGTATCGTAATGCCAATTGCTGCTGAAATGGCTCCTGCAAACAGCAAAAACGAAGGTAAGATCATCGTAACCGGTAAGCTTGGTGAAATTGCATTGGACTCTGTTCAGAATGTAAGTGCAATCATTAAGAAATACACTCAAGTTGACATTTCCAATCATGACATTCACGTCCAGTTCCTCCAAAGCTATGATGGAGTGGAAGGTGACAGTGCAAGCGTTTCAATAACTGCAGCTGTAATTTCTGCTGTTGAAGGAATTCCTATCGATCAATCAGTTGCACTCACCGGTTCATTAAGCGTTCGTGGAGATGTAATGCCTATTGGTGGAGCTACCGCCAAAATCGAAGCGGCAGCGGAAGCAGGTATTAAGAAAGTTCTCTTGCCAAAATCCAACATGGATGATGTAATGCTTGAGAAGAAGTATGAAGACATGATTGAGATTGTTCCTATTGAAACAATTGAAGATGTCTTGCAGAATATCTTGATTAACGGAAGCAAAAAGGAAAGACTAATTAAGAAAATGAGAGAGATAAGTGGTGCAGTAACCAGTAAGGTATCCACTGATTCAATGACTTTATCCCAACCAAGTCATAACTAATCTCTTAATTCTTTATTTTTTATTCTTTTTCTTTTTTTTAACTTTTTTTATTTTTATTAATTTTTAATTTTAGAATTGATTTTCTATTATTTTTTAACTTTTTTTATTTTTATTAATTTTTAATTTTAGAATTGATTTTCTATTATTTTTTAACTTTTTTTATCATTATTTTCTTCTTTAAATTGCCATTTTAACTAATTTTTACTACTCTATATACAAAAAGTTTATATATCTAAAATGAATTATAATAATAATTAGATGTAAAAAAACATCTTGTTATTAATTATTCATTTTAATCAATTATTGATTAGTGTATGGTGGTGATAAAATGGCAACTAC
This sequence comes from Methanobrevibacter sp., assembly GCF_017410345.1. NCBI lineage: Archaea > Methanobacteriati > Methanobacteriota > Methanobacteria > Methanobacteriales > Methanobacteriaceae > Methanobrevibacter > Methanobrevibacter sp. Next base: position 26,160 of record NZ_JAFQQZ010000021.1, on the reverse strand, counting down.
ATTAAAAAGAGCTTTAGGTATTCTGGTGGCTGTTATAGTTTTTTTCTTAGTGTTTTCAGCATTTACCGGAGTATTGATTTTAGCTGAAGATGATACTGAAGGAGGAATTCCTGGAGTGGATATGGCTGCCTTATGGAGTATACATGGCGGCTTTACTTGGATCTATCCGGGAAGTTCACATAATGCAAACGGTCATACCCTTCACAATATCTACATGATCGATAACCCTTATCAGGATGCTAAGGAGATAATGGAATATACTTATGGTGTTAGCCCTCATTTCATAATTCTTATAAACGATCAGGCTGCGGCACATATTTTCGGTGACAATATATTAGACACAATCCGTCAGCATGACTGGGGTGAAGGGAACTCCCGTGGAGATGCTGTTGCTATGAGTATTACTCATGTGAATCCATTGCCTATCATTCCGGATATCCTGTTAGGTAATATTAAATTCTTTATAGTTTAACCCAGTTTTTTAAGGTCTTCGACCTTAAAAACCTTGACCAAAATCTTTTCAATGGTTAGAATTAACCATTTTCTTTTTTTTATTTTTTCTATTTTTCATTAATTTATCCTAATTTTACTAATATTTAAATACTTAATTAAATAAAAATAATGATGTATATCTAATCTTAAAAGATAATTATAGACATTTTAAAGATTATTTATGATTCAATTTATTAATTAAAAAAATTTAAAATATTAAAATTATTTATTGTGTGATTTCATGTTATTAATAGCTCAAAATCATTTTCAACTTATAGTCGAAGTGGGTTTGATCTTACTTGCTACCATGATATTCATTTTGAATCTCGTTCCGCTATCATTAAGTGTAGTGACTTTCCTGTCATTGTTTTTATCTGCAGGATTTGCAATTCTATTCGGAACAGATTTGATATTCTTGGTATTGTCATTTGGTCAGCATGAGTATACTCACCCGTTCGGTCCGATTGCTCTTTTAGCTATTATAACTGCATTAGCTTCGCTGAAGGTGATGGAAGAGTCGGGAGTTAATGTGGCAAGGCTGAAAAGGATAGTCTATATACTTCTTGGATGTATCACTGTCTTTGGGGGAGCAATGCACAGATCTTTCTTATTATTATGGTTTGTAGGTTTATTTATAGGATACACCATTATTTCAAAATCATTCAGACAAAAATCCATTCTCACAGTCAGAAGAATTGGAATGTTTATCGGAGCGGCATTGGTCGCTTTTGGAATATTGGAAATAGTTGCAAGAATCAGTGGTATGGAGATTTTCTCACCTGTACTTAGGATTTCAAGGCTTGCAACAAATTCATTGTCAAGTCTAAAGCTTGTAGTTGGAAATACTTGGTTGATTGGGCATGACCCTTCATCCTCTTACTGGTCCAACAGTTCCGGATTTGCAGATGGTTACATTAGCTTGCCAATGCAATTCATTCTATTGTTTGGTTTGCCGTTCCCTCTTTTCTTCGGTCTTTTGGTAACCAGAAAGGATACAATCGACTATATGCTTCCAGGTATTTTCGGTTATGCCTATGACTTCGGATATCTTACATTCCTTGTATTGCTCTTGATAGTTTTAGGAACCATCATTGTAGGATTGGTAATCTTAAGAGAATATAGACATAAGAGAGAAAGCAAGAACAGAAAGTACTTAGGTAAAGAGGTTCTTTTAATAGGTTCCCTTACCGGTTTTGTCTCTCAAGCGATTATCGGTCTTTTCCTATTCAACAGGACTGTAAACGGTATGGCTTTATTGACTTTCCTCTTCTTGGGATCTTTGGTATTGGCCCATACGGTTACCATTAGAAGAGACAGCAATGAGGCTGTGAGCAGATAGTTATTATTAAGTTTCATTTTGAAACTTTTTAATTATTTTTTACTTTTTTTACTAATTTTTTTACTTATTCTTTACTTTTTTATTTTAAGATATTTCATATTTTTTTTGATTGTTTTTCATTAAATTTATTTTTCATTTTTCCCAATTTTTTTAAAAATAGTAATATTTAATTATAAATATCAATAAAGATATTATCATAAAAATTAATTTATTTAATTAATTGAAACTTTAAGATTAACGACAATATTTTTGGTGATTATTTTGATAATTGGTGGTTCAGCATCACAAAAATTGGCAGCAAATGTTGCAAAGGAATTAGGAGAAACCTTATGTCCTCTTGAAACTAAAAAGTTCCCAGATGGTGAAAGATATGTGAGGATCAAAGGGGAAGTTGAAAAGAACGCAACAGTCATTCAATCAACCGGATTTCCTCAAGATGAAAATCTAATTGAATTACTCTTCATACTCAGAACCCTCAAGGACTTAGGTGCAGAGCACATTAAAGTGGTTGTCCCATATTTAGGTTATGGAAGACAGGAATTAAGATTTAAGGATGGTGAAGCCATCTCTGCACAATTGGTAGCTAACTTGATTGAAGAATCCGGCGCAGACGAATTCATTTCAATCAACCTGCACGAAGACAGTGTCAGGGACTTCTTCAATATTCCAACTGCGAACCTTTCCGCCATGCCTCCAATTGCAGAATACCTTGCAGACAAAGTGGAAAACCCTATCATCATAGCTCCGGATAAGGGGGCAATGGACTTTGCAGAGGAAATAGCTGAAATCCTTGGCTGCAACTGCACATATATGAGCAAAGTCAGATTAGGTCCTGATAAGGTGGAAACCAGAATCGTCGATGTTCAATGTGATTTTGACAGCGAAGATCTTGATAAGGTCAAAAAGGGTTCCAAGGTCAACATTGACTCTGTGGAAGGAAAGGAAGCAATCATCATTGATGACATCATAGCTACAGGTGGAACAATCGTTAATGCAATAGGCATCTTAAAGGAACATGGCGCAAAGTCAGTTGACGTATGCTGTGTTCACCCAGTGCTTGTAAACGATGCTGTCTTGAAGATTATGGCTGCTGGAGCTCGTGACTTGTCAAGTACAGATACCTTGAAATCCGATGTAAGCAGCATTTCTGTAGCAAAATTGATTGCAGATGCATTAAGATAAACTTTATTTTAAAAAATATTTTTCATTTTTTATTTTTTCTTATTTTTCTATTTTTGATTAGTTTATTTTTTCATTTATTCTATCATCATTATTTTAAAATTTTTTAAAAAAGTATTACTGGTAATTCATTGCAATAATAATTGTTTTTATTAATAACAATAGTTTTATATTATATTAATTAAAATATTATATTATTGTAATTTAATTAATTTATATTTGGAGATGTAGAATGCACGAATTTGCTATGGCTCAAGGTATTTTCAGCACAGTTATGGACACTGCAGAAGCTAATGATGCGATTGAAGTAACTGAAATGGTTATTGAAATTGGAAGATTGGCTATGTTGAATCCGGAACAATTGAAGTTTATGCTTGGCGTTATGTGTGAAGGAGAAGAACTGACAAAAAACGTCGAGATGATCATTAATACTATTGATGTTGAAATCAAATGTCACAATTGTGGCTTTGAAGGTGAAGGTAATGTTGACGACAGTGACCATTATGCACCTATGGTCTTATGCCCTAAATGTGAAAGCCATAGGGTCGAAGTGACAAATGGTAAAGAAATTACTGTCAGAAGCATCAGCATTGAAAAAGATGATGATGAAAATTAGTCAAAATTCTCAACAAGAAATTCTATTAATATAATTAAAATTTCTTTTTATCATTTTGATAGTTTTTTCATAGGTCATTGATAATATTGTCCAAATTTTTAAAATTATTAAACTTATTATGAAATCATATATTTATACGGAGGATCATATACATGCATAAGATTGCAGATGTAGAAATAGCTAAAAATATTATGGCTGCTAATGACAAATTAGCACATAAGAACTTACATTTATTGGAAGACCACGATATATTTTGTGTAGACTTTGTAGGAGCAATCGGGTCTGGTAAAACCGCTCTTATTGAAGATTTGATAGATAACCTTGATGAAAAGGTAGGTGTGCTTGCAGGTGATATAATCAGTGATTTCGATGCTGAAAGGATCAAATCCCACAATGCACCTGTTGTAGGATTGAACACAGGTACCGAATGTCACTTGGATGCTCACTTGGTAAGCCATGGTTTAGGCGACCTTCCACTTGATGATATCGATTACTTATTCATTGAAAATGTTGGAAACTTGATTTGTCCTGTTGACTTCCAATTAGGTTCCCATATGAGAGTTGTTGTTGTAAGCGTTACCGAAGGTGACGACACTGTAGAGAAACACCCTTACATTTTCAAGGATTCTGACTTGATCATCATCAATAAGATTGATTTGGCTGATGCTGTCGGTGCAAGCACTGACAAGATGGTGGCTGATGCCAAAAAACTCAATCCGGATGTCAAGGTCATTACTACCAGCTTGAAAGAAGGCAAAGGATTGGATGAAGTGATTGAAGCCATTAAAGAGGCTAAGGCTCACGGAGCTGAACATCATCACCATCATCATGACCACGACCATGACCATGACCACGAACACAGTCATGAACATGACCATGGACATGGACACAGTCATGAGCATTCTCACTAATCTTTTTCTTTTTTATTTCTTTTTTTTAATATTTTTTTAATCAATCTTTTTTTTAATATTTTTTTAATCAATCTTTTTTTTCATATTTTATTTTCAATTAATCTTTTTTGAGTTTTATTTTCCCCGAATCTTATTTTTTTATCTCTATTTTACTAAAATTTATTAAGTATTACTATAATATTAATTATTAATTGTACTAAAATTGAGATTAAGAGGTGATTTCATGAAGATTTGGATTGATATATCAAATGCGCCCCATGTAAGATTTTTCAAGGATGTCATCAAGTATTTTGAAGATGAGGGAGAAGATGTTCTAGTCACAGCTCGCAGATTCGGTGACATTCATAAATTGATGGATATGTATGACATAGATTTCATATCAGTAGGCAAGCATGGAGTCACATTAGAGGAAAAGCTTAAGGAAAGTGCACAGCGTGTAGTGGATTTGGCGGATTTGGTTGCTGGTGAGAACTTTGATGTAGCCCTTTCAAAGCATTCAATCGAACTTCCAAGAGTGGCATTTGGCCTTGGAATTCCAAGCCTCTTTGTTTTGGATAATGAGCATGCGATGGCTGCAAATAAGTTGACACTTCCATTATGCAGCAAGATCATTGTTCCAAGCATTATCGATGAGTGGAAACTGATGCAATATGGTGCAAATCCAAATGACATCATAAAATATAATGGAACTTCAGAGCTTATGCACTTCAACAACTTTGTGTTCAATGAAAATATCTTTGATGATTTGGGACTTGACTTGCCACTTCAAAGGACTATACTCATGAGGCCTGAACCATCCCTTGCTTCCTATTTGAATACAGATTGCAGAAAATCAGTCTTGTCTCCTGTTGTTGATGTATTGAAGGAGTATGCGAACATTCTCATTCTTCCTAGATTCAAGGAACAGGCGGATATCTTTGAAGGAATCAAGAATGTGACAATACTTAAGCCTCCTGTTGACACTTCAAGCATTATCAAGGCATGTGATCTTGTAATCGGTGCTGGTGGTACAATGAACAGGGAAGCGGCAATTCTACAGACTCCTGTAATCTCATGTTATCCTGGAGACACATTATCTGTAGATCAGTTCTATGTAAACAATGGATTGATGTATAGGACCACTGACTTGGATGAAATCACTCAACAGGCTTTGAATTTCATTGTTAATCCACATGAACCTATTGAACTCAAAACAGATAATCTGTTTGAATTGATCATAAAAAAGACTTATGAATTGGGAAATTCTAAAAAATAGTTTCATTTACTATTTTTCTTTTTTTCCATTATTTTTTTAAATTTTTATTTTTTGCTATTTTTATCAGTTTTATCTATTTTTTACAATCAATCAGTTCCAACCATTCATTATGATTGTTGTCCTTAAAGTACTTTTCAAAGATTTCATTTCTGTTTTTAATAATTTTCTCATATCTTTCAGGATTCTCTTCCTTGAATTTATTATGAAGGGATGCAGTTAATCGATTCAAGTATTCATTGAGATTTTCCTTTTCCTTTTCACTTAGGGAGTCAAAGATGTCGATGTCCTCATGGTTCTTGAATTCAAGGGCTCTTCCCTCTTCTGTCAATTCAACAAGCAAAACTCTTTTGTCTTGCTCTGATGGAACCTTTCTAATGAAATTCTGCTGCTCCAGTTTGTTTAAGGTTTCATTAAGGGAAGTGACACTGACATTCAATATTTCAGACAATGCTTTAGTGGATAGCTTGTCCTTTCTCTTTAAGAAAATGATCAGTCTGCCTTGTCCTTTTGTAACGCTTTTCATTGCCGGATTCTGCTTTTTGTTTCTTTTATCCAGAATCTCATTTATCATGATGAACTTATGGAACAATAATCGATTGTCTAACTGATCAAATCCATTGATCCTCTCTTCAATGATATTTTCCTTGTTCATATGGCATCCTCCCTTCTTTGTGCATTCAAGGTATTGTAATAGTATCCTTTTTGCTCCAATAGCTCTTCATGTGACCCTTGCTCTATTATATGCCCATCATCAATCACAATTATCTTGTCTGCATTTCTGACTGTTGAAAGCCTGTGGGCAATGATGAAGCTTGTCCTGTCTTTCATCAGCTTATCCATTGCTTCCTGAATTATCTTTTCGGTTCTTGTATCGACTGAAGATGTCGCCTCATCCAGAATCAGTATCTGCTTGTTTGAAAGGATTGTCCTTGCAATTGTCAATAATTGTTTCTGTCCATGTGAGATGTTGTCTGCATCCTCGTTCAATTCCCTTTCGTATCCTTCAGGTATTTGCATGATGAAATTGTCTGCATGTGCCTCTTTAGAAGCGTTTATCACTTCCTCCCTTGTCGCATCCAATTTGCCGTAGCGGATGTTGTTGTATATTGTGTCATTGAAGAGCCAAGTGTCCTGAAGCACCATTCCCACAAGGGATCTGATGCTGTGCTTGTCATATTGATTGATGTTTACACCATCGATCTTTATCTCGCCACTATTTAGGTCATAGAATCTCATGAGCAGTTTCACTATTGTGGTCTTTCCTGCTCCAGTTTCACCTACAATGGCTATCTTCTCTCCTTTCTTAACCTTGAATGACAAGTCTTTTATGACCATTTCGTCTTCGCTGTAACCGAAGCAGACATTTTCAAAGCTGATTTCATCATTCATTCCAGTTATTTGCTCTTGAGATGGGTTTTCCTCAACGTCTATTTCCAGGAATTCGAATATCCTTTCGCTTGCTGCCATTGCAGTCTGTATCATGTTCATGATTCTTGTGATCTGTTCGATTGGGGTTGTGAAGTTTTTGGAGTATTGGATGAATGCCAAAATGTCCCCGACGCTTATTGCCCTTTGAAGCACAAGGACCGCTCCGAGAACTGATATGATCACATATTGCAGGTTGGAGATGAAATGCACCAAAGGACCGGAGAGGCTTGAGAAGAACTTGGATTTCCATTCCTGTTCATACCATCTTTCATTTTCCTCATCAAAGATTCTCATGGATTCCTCTTCCTGGTTGAATGAGCGGATGATCTCATGGCCTGTGAATGACTCTTCAATCTGTCCGTTCAGGTTACCTCTGTATCTCAATTGCTTTAGATAGTAGTCCTGTGAGTATTTGGTCACATAGGTTATGATCAGGAAGGCAACCGGAACCAAGACTATTGTAGTGAGTGTCAGCCATAGGTTGATGGAGAGCATCATCACTGTAACGCCGACTATTGTGATTACACCAGTGAGCAATTGGTTGAATGTCTGAACGATTCCTGTTTGCAGGGAGTCCACATCGTTGGTGATTCTTGATAGGATATCCCCTCTTGTATTCTTGTCCAAGTCTCCCATTGAGAGATGGGTGATCTTTTCAACCAGGTCCTTTCTTAGCTTGTAGCTTATGTCTGCTGTTATGTCAAGCAGGAGATAGCTTTGAAGATATGAGAAGACCGCACTTACAACATATAAGACCACTATTATTATGAGCAGGTTTATTATGTATTCCATATTCATCTTGCCGGAGTTTATCCCATCGAAAATTGCTGTTGTGGCAAATCCTATTAAAAGAGGACTTATAACTGAGAATACTGTAGATATGATTCCGCAAATGACTGTCAATCCTAATTTCAGTTTATATCCTATCAGGAGTGAGAATATGTTCTTGATGGATTGCTTTGCATCTGCAGGTTTTTCAGGGGGCTGTCTTCTTGGTTTTCTTGCCATATCATTTACCTCCTGCTGTCTTTTTAATGTAGCTTGTATCTATGAGGAACTTAGAGGATTCCTCATCATCATACAATAGCTCTTTGGAACGTTCTATTTGTGAGGATACGATTTCCCTATAGATATTGCAGTTCTCATTCAGGTAATCGTGAGTGCCCTTGTCGATTATCTCTCCTTCATCGATCACGATTATCTCATCGGCATCCATGATTGTTGAAATCCTTTGTGAGATGATGAGCATTGATGAGTTTTCCTTCAATCCTTTCAGGTTTTCCTTCACTTTAGCTTCAGTATTCATGTCAAGTGCTGAGAAGCAGTCATCAAAGAGGTAGAAGTCACGATTGGATAGGATGGACCTTGCCAATTGGAGACGTTGCTTCTGTCCTCCTGAGTAATTGGAGGCGCCCTGTGAAACTCCATCATCCAAACTGTCTATGAAGTCCACTTCTGCCATTTCCAATGCTTTCCAGATTTCAGCATCACTTGCTTCTTCCTTTCCTATCAGCATGTTTGACCTTATAGTTCCTTCGAAGAGAATTGCCTTTTGAGGAGCGTAGGAGATTCTTTCTCTTAGTGTTGTCAATTTATAGTCCTTGATGTTCTTGTCATTGACCAATATTTCTCCACCAGTAACATCCTGAAGACGTGGAATAAGGTTTAGGATTGTGGATTTTCCGCTTCCTGTACCTCCGATTATTGCAGTTGTCTTTCCCTTTTCCAATTTGAAACTAATGTTTTTCAATGTTTCCTTCTCGCTTCCAGGATATGCGTAGCTTACATTCTTGAATTCAATAGTAGGATTATCATCAATTTCATCAATCGGCCCATCACTGATTGATATTTCCGTATTTATGACTTCAGCTACACGTCTTCCTGAGACTAAGATTCTTGGAATCATGACAAGGAATCCGCCCATCATTAAGAATGCCATTACAATCTGTGTGGCATATTGGATGAAGGCTATGATTGTTCCGGTCAATATCTCTCCTTGGATTGCATCATATGCTCCGAAGTATAAAATGAGAACTATCATTAGGTTTAATAACAGATTCATTGCAGGCAATAGGACCAGGAGGATTCTGAATACGCTTAAGTTTACTGCTTTGAATTCCTCATTGGTTTGGTTGAATCTTTCCTCTTCATAATCCTGTCTTACGAATGCCTTGATTACTGGTATTCCTATCAATATCTCCCTTGATATCTGATTGATCTTATCAGTCAGTTCCTGCATTACCTTAAAGTAAGGAACGGTTTTTATGAATATTAGGATGAAAGGAATCATTGCCGCAGCGAATGTCACTGCAATGATCCATAAAAGGTTGGTTCCAAGTTCCATTGCCTTGAGTATGCTTCCTATACCTAATATCGGTGAGAACAGTATTGTTGTAAAGAACAGTCCTAAAAAGATCTGTATTTGGTATACATCGTTTGTATTACGTGTGATGAGTGATGCTCTTGATATCTGGTTCAATTCAAAATTTGAGAATTTCAGAATCTTCTCATAGCTTAGCTTTCTTAAGTCTCTTCCATATGCTGCTGATACCTTGCTTGAGAAGTATGAAAGGCCTATTGTAGCAAATACTCCTATCAAGACCATAGCCAGCATCATTGTTCCTACGCTTATTATATAATTGAAATCTGTGTTCTGTATACCCACATCTACAATGTCTGCAGTGTATTTAGGTAGAGTAAGGTTACAGTAAACATCAATGAGTAGGAATGCAACGATAAGAATAAGTGGAATTATGCTCTTTTTTAAAGGGCTAAGAAGCTTTCCTATAGTTTTCAGTGTTTTTTTAAAATCCATAATTTTATTTCCATAATTTTTTTTAAAGGTACCTTTAAATTATTTTTCTATAGGTACCTTTTAATTTTATATTATATAAATATTTTTAATTGTTTTCCATTAATTTTCATATGCTCTTTCTTTTCTTTTAATAGCAAGTTGAAACTAATATTATAGTGTTCATATGGTTACTCTTTTTTAATTTACAATATTAAATTTGAATCATTTTATTTGGTTTATTTGATTATTGAATTAATGATTGGTGTTTAATATGGATTTTAAAAAAGAAAAGTACATAAAAATTATACTATACATTATATCACGTTGCACACATAAGGAAAATCTTGGAAAAACGATCATTTCAATTTTGCTCTATTTCATTGACTTCAATTATTATGAATTATACGGCGAATCATTGACTAATGAAGTTTATTTAAAATCAAGGATCGGGATAGTCCCAAAGCATTTCAATGACACTATGAATCAGCTGATAAGGTCTCATAATTTGTATTATAGGCAAGAGGCCTACTATTATTACCTAATCAAAAGATATTACTTAAGAGAGATTCCATTGTTTAATTTTACTAAAGAAGAACAGATGATTATCGACGGTGTCATTTATGAGTTAAGCGATTTCAGCGCTACTGATCTGTTGATTTATCAGAGGGGGGATATGCCTTATAAATTGTCTAATCTTGACTGTGAATTGGATTATAATCATGTGTTCTATAGGGATGAGCTTTATTCTATTCGCAAGTATTGATTAATGGATTATTATATCTCATTGTCTCTTGTATTATTTCCTCTTAAACAAATATAGAAAACTTTAAATGTAACTATAATCATTATAATTATTAAATAAAATATTCAAGTTATAAAATAGGGGGAATTTTATGTATGGTTTATGTCCTGCTTGCGGAAGTGAATTAGACGACGAAGGAAACTGCTGGGTATGTGGATATATGGCTCATTTTGGCAGTGGAGATGATTATGACTATGATGATTTTAATGATGAATACTTGCCTTGAAGAGGCTCATTTATTTAGGTGATTATTATGCTTATTTGTCCGATTTGCGGTTATCCATTGGATAGTGATGGTCGTTGCTGGAACTGTGGATATTGGATGAGAACTCATCCATTGGATCCTTTTGCACCAGGTTCTGTTTATAATGGTGGCAGTAGTGATGACTAATTAACAATTTATTTTATTTCTATTCTCACTTTATTTTTATTTCATTTTTAGTTTATTTTTACTTTATTTCTATTTTTATTTAATTATCTACGTAATTTCAGTTCAATGTTTCGTTTTTCACCACACTCATTTAAAGCTTTTTTCATAAAGTCAGATTTATCATTTAAGTTCATGTTTACAGTCTTTTCATCTGCTTCTTTTAGTATGATTTCTAAATCATCCAATTCAAGCAAATTAACTGCTAAGCAAAAGAATACATCTCTACGGCCTGTATCATACTCTGCTAAAAGTTTATTAAGAATTTCTTTTTTTAGCATCTGTTCTTTTCTGTAATTCTCTATTCCTATCCTTTTTGCTTTTTCCATATCCTTCTTTTGATTTCTATGTGAAATTAGAGAATCATGCAAGTCAACTCCATCATACTTTTCACAAGGGTACTCTTCACATTCAAAGCAGTAATCAATATTCCCATGTTCAATGCTGCAAGGTGCAAAACCGCAAATCTTATAACATGAACTGCCTTCACGGCAACCGGTGCATCCGCCTCTAATAAGCATAGGGCATAAACTGCAGTTCAATCCGCATAAGGATAAGCATAAGTCATTTCTTTTAAATTTTTTAGTTGTCATATTAATCGTTATTTTTATAGATTTTTCTTTTTTAAGATTCCATTTTTCTATTTTTATAAAATTATATTGGCTGTTTATATTAATTAATTTTATTTATAACTATTGACAGAAATATAAAGTGATTAATTATTTTAAGAAATAATATTAAAATTAAAAATTATTAAAGTGATAAAATGAAAGCATTAGTTTTACTTGGATGTCCTGAAGCTCCTTCACAAACTCCTATTGGATTGTATGCTTCATATAAATTAAATCAGATGGGCTATGATGTTACTGTATCAAGCAATCCAGCAGCAGGAAAGATATTGGATATTTCAGATCCTGAAGGGGTTTACGTTAAAAAAAGAGTTGATATTGAAAAATGTTTGGATGAGATTGAGGAAGGAGATTATGACTTATTGGTGGGTTGCGTTCACAAGGATGCAGCAGCTACTTTCTTCATAACATATTACCATATATTGAAATGCAAGTCATTGGCTCTTGTATTCTCAAGGGATGCAGAAGAAGTGGCTGAATTTGCAGATATGGTTGAATCCTCTACTGATGCAGATATCATTGCTGTAAGAGCTTTCCATAATCCAAATCCAATTAAGGTAAGATTTGACAAATATTTAAAAACTTTAGAGGAATAAGGAAAAATTTTAATTGGAGATAAATTATACTTAACTATTTATTAAAGAAAGGATGGTGATTAGATGTCTTTCTGTTTAGAAACTTATTTGCAACAAAATGATGATTATGAAATACTCGTTCAACGTTCAGGAGTCAAGCAATGCTATAAGCTCATTGAAGAGAATGCAAAGGAAATCATTCATGTAAATCCGGGTGATAAGGTCTTAGGCGCAAGATTGATAGGTCTTCCTCCAATACCTGTGGGAATCAATGAGGATGAAGGAACAATATTGATTACCTATACCAAGCCTTGCCATGGAACTGCAGCTATTAAAATTCCAATTAGTCCAGAAGAAATTGCAGATGTCAGAGCAATGGATATTGGTGTTTAATTAATATTAACGATTTAAATTAATTATTTTAGTTTATTGATGGTGATTATTTGATTACAACTGTTGTAGGTAGTTTTGGGATTGATTTGAAGGAACCTGAAACTCTTGGTGAAAAGATAAAGTCTTCAATTGGATTGTATGATCCATATAAGATAGCTATTGAAGAGGCAGTCAAACTGCAATTGGACTGTGGAATAGACATTATAGGGGACGGTCAGCCAAGAGGGGATATGGTAGGTTCCTTTGTAAAGCATATTCCAGGATTCTCATATGAAATGAATTCCTCTGTCATTGTATCCAAGATAAGGGCCCCTCAAGTTGATATAATGATCAAGGACTTGAAATTTGCTCTAAATGTCCTTAAAAAAGAGATTAAGGATAGGAACATGAGTGAGGATGAGGCAAGCAAAAAGGGAGTCAAGCTTATGTTGACAGGACCTTCCACAATTGTCCACTCTTCAAGAGTTGAATCATTTTACAAGGAGCGAAATCCTGCTATCATTGATTGCGCTTATGCATTAAGACGTGAAGTGGAGTCAGCAGAGAAGGCTGGAGCAAAATATGTTCAAATAGATGAGCCATTCTTATCTACTGGTATGGTTGATTTGAAGGTTGCAAAAGAAGCGATAGGAATCCTTACCGATGGCATTGAAATGCCTATGGGAATGCACGTTTGCGGTAATCTTGATGGATGCTTTAAGGATATTGCTAAGTTTCCTATTGATATTTTAGATTGTGAATTTGCAGGAAACAATGTGAATATTGGCATTCTAGAAGGAAATGCTGATTTGCTTAAAGGCAAGAAATTAGGATTTGGTTGTGTTGATTCTGCTGTAAATGCTGTTGATGACAAAGAGGAAGTTAAAGCTTTGGTCGAAAGGGGAATTGCAGCAGTTGGCAAGGAAAATATGCTTCTTGATCCTGATTGTGGACTTAGAAAAGTGGATATTCCAATTGCAAAAGAAAAGCTAAAAATAATTTCTGATTTGGCTAAAGAGTTTAATTAACTCTTTTTAGATTATTTTTCACTTTTCACTTTTTTATTCTATTTTCTCCTTTTAGTTTTTCATTTTTTTTAATTTTTTACACTTATTTTTACACTTATTTTTCACACTTATTTCAATAATACGAATTGTAAAAAAAGTATTACTTAATACAAATTTTAAAAAAAGTATTACTAATTTTTATATCCAATAAAATTGGCTTTATTTCTAAAAAAACAATTAAAAATTTATTATTTCCTTAAAATAGATTAATTTAATCTTAATTTTAATAAATAAAGTCTTTAAATTTATTTTTAGTGATTAAATTTTATATAATGAAAAATTATTTTTAATAAAATTATTACTTTTTTAAAATTGAGAATTTTTAAAGGATTAAATTAACTTTTATTGTCAATTTTATCTTTTATTCTAATTTTAACTTAAATATGGAATTATTTTTTAAAAATATCCGTTTTAATCGATTTAAATTTTAGCTATTTTTTCAAAATGTTTAAATAAGTATTACTAAATATATAAAAAGTGTGATTTTTTTATTTTAATCACACTCGCTTATTTATTAAAATTTAAGTGTTTATGGTATAATATTCATTTTAAAAGGTTTTACATTCCTTTTTTTGAAAATTGTATTACTAAAACGTATTATTTTGATAATTAAGTAATAAGAGAATAATTTTTAATTAAGATATATTTTTATATCTGGTTGATAAAATTTTGGAGATAGAATTTTATGTTAGACATAAAACATACAATATGTCCTTCATGTTCTGTAGGATGCGGTTTGAATATTGTTTCAAAAGATGGAGCAGTAGTTGGAACCTATCCATATAAGAGACATCCTATCAATGAAGGAAAAAATTGTTTAAACGGTCGAAATTCCATCCTGCAATTTGATAATCAAATTGAGGAACCTTCAATAGTGAAAAATGGCGAACTTGAGGGATCTGACTGTGAAACTGTCTTAAACCTTGTTAAAGACCAGTTAGCTTCCATAGATAAAAGTGAGTTAGCCATTATCTGTTCCGGTAACAGCACTAATGAAGAGCTTGATAAGATTAAAGAATTTGCTGATGGCTTTGGTTGTGAAAAAATAGGATTTTATGGATATAACTTCCCTAATTTCTCAGCTGATGTAGCAAGCTATGATGATATAGCAAGTGCAAACACCATATTGGCTATTGGGGACATTTATAGGGAAAATCCTTTATTGGCTAGAAGAATAGTCATATCTAAAGAAAATGGCGCATGCCTCGTTAATTTAGATGATGTGGAAAAATCCATCACTTCTTTGAATGCAGATGAATTCATTCAATTTGACGGTCATCTTGAAGATAAGATAGATGCTGTAAAAGGCAATTTGGATGAAAATTCAATAATCATTGCAAACAAGATCTGTTGCAAGGATGACTTTGCATTATTGGAATCATTGTCTGCCGATACCGGTGCAAAGCTATTGCCTGTTTTCAATGCACCTAACATGAAAGGTGCAATGAACAGATTGGATTCATGGGACGAAGGAGAGATAAAGAACATTATTGATGACTCTAAAGTACTTATTGTCGTTAAAGATAATCCATTGGATTACATATCTGAAGATGACATTAAAGGAAAAGGTTTCATTGTAAATATTTCCAGTGAAAACAATCGTTTTGCTCAACTCTCAGATGTCATTCTCCCTGGAAAATCCTGGGCGGAAAAATGTGGTACTTTCACTAACTGTGAAGGTCTGGAACAATGCTTTGACATATCTGTTGAATGTGAAAATGATAATATAAGCGAAATGGAAATATTCAATGAGCTTGCTTGATATCGGTGATAAAATGAGTGAAAAATTAATTCTTGCTAAAAGTAAGGCTAATGAAATAACTGATAGTGGAGCATGTGGAGGAGCAGTAAGTTCTATTTTTCAATATTTATTAGCTAATGAACTGGTTGATGGAGTATTGACTCTTAATAAGGGCATTGATGTCTATGATGGTGTTCCAAGACTTTTAACCAGTGCAGAAGAAGTCATTGAAACATGCGGTTCCTTGCATTGTGCACCTACAATGGTAAGTGACTTGATTTCTGATTTTTTAGCTGATGAAAGAATAGCTGTTGCAGTTAAGCCATGTGATGCAAAGGCTATTAATGAATTGGTTAAAAGACACAGAATTGATGGTGATAAGATCATCACTGTCGGTTTGAACTGTGGTGGTACAGTAAGGCCAGAAATGGCACAGGAAATGATCGAAAAATTCTATAAGGTTGACCCTTCTAAAGTCGTTAAGGAAGAAATTGACAAAGGTAAATTCATCATTGAGCTTGATGATGGTGAAGAAATCGGAATCAAGATTGATGACTTGGAAGAGGAAGGTTACGGACGTCGTGACAACTGTCAAAGATGTGAACTTAAAGTTCCTCGTAATGCTGACATTGCATGTGGTAACTGGGGTAGCGAACCTGGTTGGACATTTGTTGAAATCAACACTGAAAAAGGTCAGGAAATAATTGATGGAGCTATTGCAGAAGGATTCATTGAAACCAAGGCACCTTCTGAAAAGGCTTTAGAAATGAGGGACAAAGTTGAAAACATCATGATTAAGATGGGTAATAGAAATGTTGGCAAACAATTGGATGATGGCCTATCCCTTGAGGAATGGGAAGCCCAATGGAACAAATGCATAAAATGCTTTGCTTGCCGTGACGTTTGTCCTATCTGCTGGTGTCATGAATGTGAACTTGAAAAGCCTTACTTTAAGGATGACCCGCAATCACCTCCTGATCCATTAGGATTCCATGGTGTAAGATTATCTCATATGAGTCCAAGCTGCATAAATTGCGGTCAATGTGATGACGTATGTCCAATGGAAATTCCAGTATCTAAGCTATTCCATAAATTGCAAAAGAAATACGAAAGCCAAACTGGATATCTTGCAGGTATTGGGGATGAAAAGCCTCCATTATACAGTCCAATGAAAGAAGACTTTTAATAGGAGTTGAATATTATGGCAGAAGATGTTAAAATAGTAGGTTTTTGTTGTAATTGGTGTTGTTATGGCGGTGCTGATACTGCAGGTACTGCACGTATGCAATATCCTCCTAATGTGCGTATTATAAGAGTTATGTGTTCTGGAAGAATCAATCCTTCTATGATCTTTAAGGCATTTAAAGAAGGTGCCGATGGAGTATTCGTAGGCGGTTGCCATATAGGTGATTGTCACTATGATGCAGGTAATTACAAATGGAATAGAAGGGCATTGATGACTAAAGACATCATAGAGGAATTTGGAATTGACAAGGAGCGATTCAGATTTGAATGGATTTCAGCTTCTGAAGGTGAAAAATTCCAAAGGACCATGAAAGAGTTCTATAATACGGTTAGTCAACTTGGACCAAGAAATAAGTAATTTAGACTGTTGAACAATAATAAAACAATTATTTGAATTTTAAAAAAAGATTTTTTTAATTGTAAATCCTGTTTGAAATAATGGATAGTTATTTCAAGAATTAAAAAAACTTCATATACTTTAAAAGAAGTTTAGTGTAAAAAAAGTAAAAACCATATTGTTTTTTTCTAATTCCAAAACAACAAAACAAAAAAAGTTTTTATTCTCGAAATTCAGACGAAAAAAAAGAAGATTTGACAATCAAATCAATAATATTTAAATTAATTTACAAATCAAATCAATTTAGTATTACTCCCCAGTAATATTTATCAAATTTAATTTAAATATGCCAAATCTTCTTATATCTCAATTAAAATTAATTTAGCTCATAATTAAATCTATAATTTGAATTTATTCATTTTTTAGATTTAATTATTAATTTTAATTGAAAAAGTGAATTTTATTAAATATGTCATTTAATAAAATTGATTTTTTAAAGAGCTTTTTTTAGTAAAGTTATTTTTATAATCATTGATTATTAAGTTTTTGCATATTTTTCCATTTTTAGTAATACTTTTTTTAAAATTTTTATTATTATTAGATTTTTATCATAATTATTTTTAGAATTTTTATTCAGAAATTATATTCAGAAGCTTTGATAAAAAGCATATATTAGTATTTTTAAATAGTTTAAATAGAAGAAAGAGTTGAGTTAACTGTTCTTTCAATCTTTATTTACAAAGAATATAGGGTTAAATAATGCTTAAAAAAGATGAAAAAGAGATATTGAAGGAATTAAGAGACATTCAAAAGGATAAGGAAAATTGGAAAGGTCACATTGATGAAATTGCTCTTAAGTTGAATGATAATTATTCAGATAATGTCAGGGCAAAGGCATTATGGATGCTTGGGGAGATGGGACTTCAATATCCGGATTTAGTTAAAATCCACATTGAGGAGATTTCAGGATACTTGGAAAATGAGAATCCAAAGTTTAGGGAAAGGTCTATAAATGCATTGGGAAGAATCGGCAGAGCGGATAAAGAGCTTGCAATTCCATATTTGGATAAGCTTATGAAAGCAAGGGAAGATGAAGATGCTGCAGTTAGACTTTCATTCATCTGGGCATGTGAGAATATAGGGACAAATGCTCCTGAATTGTTTTGTGAAAAATTGGACATCTTTTATGAAATGATCAGCGATTCAAATGAAAAGGTTCGAATGGAAGTTCCTGAAATGTTTAGGGTGATAGGAAAAAGGAAACATCATTATGTTGAACCTTATTTGGATAAATTGGAATGGATTGGCGAAAATGATGAGCATCCAGTGGTTAGAATTCACTCCAAAGGGGCAGTTAGAATTACAAAAAATGCATTGGAAGAAAATTAGCCATAAAGTTTTATGGAAATGAAAAAACAACATATACTATAAAAAATAGATTAATGATAATTATGCAAGATGATTGGCAAACAGAATTACTTGACACAGTTATTAATTAACGACCAAAACCAAGCATATAATTAAATACTCCTTAAATAAAATTAAAAAACAAGGAGGTTTTAACATTAAATCATTGCTATAAAAACATACGAAAACGGATTTATGCTACAGCCTTTTGCATTTGGTGGCGAAGAAGGAATGGAAAGTTTTGATCCATCAGTCAAATATCGCGCTAGCCTTCAAAACTATTTGATTGACACTGGGGATGACGTATTTATTTTAAATTGATTGGAGTGATTTCATGACTATAAATGAGGAAATGTATAAGGAGTTTTCAAATGTTGTTATCGGAGAGGATAGCATATCCAATGATGCTCTTTTACAGGTATTAAAGGATTATGCAGGAACAGTATCTGTCTTTGACTTGATGGAAATCAATGCAGAACTGATTGAGGAAAGCAAGTATGTTCAAGACAGCTATAAAAAGAAAAGTCATGGAATATATGCAAAATACTTTTTAGCTCGCTTAAATGAAGTAAGGGCCAATAATAATCATTATACTCATAAAATCGATAAGGATGAGTTTATAGATGCAGTGGCTACATTGCAATCCTATGAGGATTCTGAGTCATTAAGCCATAAAACAAAATTTCCTTTGGTTTATGCTATCATATCACTATACACTACTTTTATTCTTGAAGAGCCAATACATCCTGTGGGAACTCCATTTCCAGGTTCATTGTATGTAGAGGAAATAGATGGGAAGTATTATTGCCCTGTAAAGGAGGCAAATGCTGATTCTCCTAATGCAGTCTGTAAAATGTGCATTGCAGAACAATTGGAATTTTAAGAAAATATTAATTTTATTTTAAAATAAGAGAATATTAATTTATTTTAAAATAAGAAAATAGTAGTTTAAATAAAAAATAGAAAAAAATAAAAATAAAGAAATTAAAAATAAAAAAAGAAAATATAAAAGACCAATCTATAAGTCATCTGTGTAAGTGATATGTTTGATTAAGTCTTTTGGTTTTTCATCCATAAGCTTGAAAGCTTCTTCGATTTCATCAATTATTTAACTAATTCTTTTCCTTTTTCGAAAGCAGCTTCTCTTTCTTTTGGGAAAATCTTTTCATGTCTTTCATATCTTTCTTCAGCATTGAAGAACCATGGCCAATCTGTTTTGCTGTAATCCTTAAGCTGAAGTGTTTCTCCAGATACAAAGACTTCAGTAGGCCCTACAAAGCCGTTGAATATGTTTTGATATTTCTCAAGCAATTCCACATACATTGTATCAGGGGCATTGCTTGTCATGATGAGCAATGTTGGAATTGGATTTTCATTGCAGCATGGAGTTTCAGCATTGTATGTCAGGTTCTGGAATACCAATCTTTCATAAAGTGCTCTAAATGATGCGGTCATTTCACTTAAATAGTTTGGAGATCCGATAATCAAGCCGTCAGCTTCACGAATAGCATCCAATACTTCTGTCAAGCCGTCTTTGCGTATGCATTTTCCTTTATATTTCTCTTTCTTGCATCCGAAGCATGAAACGCAACCTGTGTATTTTTCCAAACGGAACAAGTTGAACTTTTGAACTTCTGCTCCTGCAGATTCCGCCCCTCTTATTGCCTCATCGATTAATGTGTCAGTGTTCCATCCTTTTCTTGGTCCTGCATTAACAGCTATTATTTTTTTAACCATTTCATCTCCTTTTAAAATTTGTAAAAAAAAATTCATTAGTTGTGTTATTTTTTTATTGTTTATTTAATTTAACTATTGTTATTTTTAATTCCACATTTCTTAATACTAAATTCTAAATCATAAATAACTATTTAAAATAAAAATAAGAAAGTAAAAATAAGAGAATAAAAAACAAAATAAAAAAAGAAAATAAAAACTGTGGTCATATGAATAATAATTATTTAGTTTTTCAGATAATAGTTTCATTATTAATTTTTGGAATCATTTTTCTGATGGGATATACTTTAAAGGACAGAATCCTTCATAAGGTAAATTTCTTTTTAAATCCTCACGAGTATCTGCCGGATGAACAAATAAAAACATTAAAGCAGTTTTATTATCTGCTTTTAATTCTGATTCTGTTTGTAACAATCGTAAACTTCTTTTTTGATAATGATATAATCATGCATAACAGTCCTGAGTTTTATGTGTTTAATTCAGTGATAGATATAATATGTTCAATGTATATTGGAATAAACATTTATGATGGCTCTAAAAAAAGCAAAATATTAATCGTGTTTTTAATCCCTCTTGCATCAATTGCATTTTTACTGTTTGGAGAGTCCGTAATTGAATACTGGGATTTTATACGTATTCCTGCATTATTATACATTATGAAAATGTTATATGATAAATTCAAGACATTCACAACAAAACATAATCTTGGAAAATCAATATTTCTGCTCTTTTCAATAATCTTTATCACTTTTATCCTAACTCTCTTTGTCGAGAATGAGGATCCGTTAAACGCTTTGGTCATGGTGTCTAATGCATTTACCAGTAATGGGTATGCGATTACAGGTGAAAGTGTCGTAGGAAAAATCATCAGTATTTTTCTGGTATGGAGCGGTTATATCATATCCGGAGCAGCTACAGCCACTTTAAGTGCTGCAATTCTAATCGCTCACTTCAATCGTAAACTAAATCGTTATGATGAAAAATTCGAGAATCTTGAAAATCTGATAAAAGACCTTAAGGATGATTGATCTTTTTAGTTAGTTTTGAAGTGGGAGCTGGCTTAAATATAAGGTGTAATGAAACATTTTAAACTGGAATAATTTTATAAAATTTTAAATAGTTAGTTAATTAAAGATATCATTATAATATTTTATTCATTATCAATAAGTAAATTCAATTTAAATCAATATTTTTAAATCAATTTAATTATTTTTATTTGAATAAACTAATTATAAATTAAAATATATTTTAATTGAGGTTAAACTATGGTTAGTGTCAATTTAGAAGCTAAAAAAACTGTAGATGTAATGATTGAAAAAGCTGACGACCTTAACATTGCTGTTTCCAAATTAGGAAATGGTGCAACTGTCATTGACTGCGGTGTGAATGTTGCTGGTAGTTTTAAAGCAGGTGAATTATATACTAAAGTATGTCTTGGAGGATTAGCTGACGTAGGCATTTCAATTCCTGGAGACTTATCTGAAAAATTCGCTTTGCCTTCTGTAAAAATAAAAACCGATTTCCCAGCTATTTCCACTTTAGGTGCTCAAAAAGCAGGTTGGTCCGTTTCTGTAGGTGAGTTCTTTGCATTAGGTTCCGGTCCAGCTAGAGCATTGTCCTTAAAACCAGCTGAAACCTATGAAGAAATCGATTATAAAGATGAAGCTGACCTCGCAATCTTAACTTTAGAAGCTGACGTATTGCCTGGTGAAGATGTAGCACAATATATTGCAGATGAATGTGGTGTAGATGTAGCAAACGTATTCTTGCTTGTAGCTCCTACCGCTTCATTGGTTGGATCCATCCAAATTGCAGGAAGAGTTGTAGAAAACGGTACCTACAAGATGTTGGAATTCTTAAAGTTCGATGTTAAGAAAGTTGTACATGCAGCAGGTATTGCACCAATCGCTCCTATCGACCCAGATGGATTAAAAGCTATGGGCAAGACCAACGATGCAGTTTTATTCGGTGGAAGAACCTACTACTATGTCAAATCTGAAGAAGGAGACGACATTGCAGCAGTTGCAGCACAATTACCATCTTCCGCAGCTGACGGATACGGTAAACCATTCTTTGACGTATTTAAAGACGCAGGATTTGACTTCTACCAAATCGACAAAGGAATGTTTGCACCAGCTGAAGTTGTCATCAACGACTTGACCACCGGCAAATTATACAAAGAAGGATTCGTTAACGCTGACTTGCTTAAGAAATCCTTTGGTATTGAATAAATTTAGTATTTATTCTTAGTACTTTAATTATAATAGTTATTTTAGCTATTTTCTTTTTTCTTTTTTTCCATTATTCTTATTATTTTTATAATTTTTCTTTATTTTTTAATGCAAATAGCATTACTTTTTAAAATCAATTATTCTTCATTCGTATTAAAATAAAAACTGATTTTTATAATAATTAATACTTTTTAACTTAAAATAAGCAATTTAGTATTACTTTTTTTAGAAATATTTTTATGCATTATATTAATAATTATTAAATATAAAGTATTAAATTTAGAAATTTCAGATAGATTTAAGAGCTTTATTCTAAATTTTTGTGTTGTGATTAAATGAGTTGTTATAAATACTGGGGCAAAATTGAAGAAATTGCCAATAAACTTTCCAGTTTCGGTGATCTGGATAATGAAGGCATATCCGCTTTGGATGGAACTGACATTGAAGAGATTAAAAAGGTATTAGATGAGATTGAAGTGATTGCTCACGATAAGGAGATAGACTTTGACTCAGCAAAGCACATTCTTGATGATGAGAAGATGAGCAAGGCGTTGCAATTGATCCGTAAGTTTTATGTCTATATCGGTGCAAGATTGGAAAGGGAAAACGCTTTGACAATATTGGAGTCTGAAAATCCTAAGGAAGCTTTGGATTCCTTCCATTTCTATGACAGGTACATTGGCCTTATAGATAATGAAAGGCAATTGGCTAATTTCAATGAAAACAAGACATTTGTATTCCTAGGCAGTGGACCATTGCCATTAACCATAATTATGTTCAATATGGTGACTGGGTGCAAATGCATAGGCATTGAACAAGACCCAGAGGTTGCAGAATTGTCAAGAAAAGTTTTAAAACGCTTAGAACTTGATGAGGGTATTGAAATTGTAACTGGCACTGAAAAGACCATTGCAGATTTGGATTATGATATCCTGATGATTGCAGCCTTTGCTGAACCTAAAGACAGAGTGTTTGCCAATGTTTGGGATGTTGTTGATGAAAAGACTCCTGTTCTTTACAGGACCTATACTGGTATGAGAGCCATTCTTTACTCTCCGGTAACTGATAAGGACACAAGAGGATTCCATCAGGAAGTCATGTTGCTCCCAAGAGGAAAAACAAACAATACTTCTGTTCTAATTAGAAAAATTGTTTAAATGGAATTAATTAATTTTAATTCTTACTTCTCTTTTTTAATTTTTTTTAAATTTTTTATAATTCTTATATTTTTTATTAATTTTTTATATTTTTCATAATTCTCATAATTTTTTAAATTTTTTTACTTTTATTTTCTCTATTTTTTTTAAGCTATTTTTGATTAAATTTTTCACTGATTTTTCAAAAAGTAATACTTAGTATATAAATAAACCTAAAAAAAGTAATAACTTTTATATATTTAATTGCATAAAATTATAATTAGTAATACTAAAAGTATAAAAAACTATAAAAAAGTAATACTTTTTAATTTTTAATAAATTTTGGTAAAGGTAAAATTTGCAATTAAAATTCTAAAAAATTATTTTCAAAGAAGGTGTCTTTATGATTGATGAAATAACCGATTACCTGTTTGGTTTGAAGATGACCATAATTTCAGGTATTTTTCTCTTGATTGCTATCATATTCATGATATTTGGAATTGATGTTCCAATTTACCTGAACCCTGCATGGGGTGCTGTGATAATAAGCGGTATTCCAATGCTCCTCTTGGCTATGACCAGATTGATTCGTGAAAAATGGGTTTCATCTGCACTCCTCATTGCAATAGCCATGGTTGCATCACTACTCATTGGTGAGATATTCGCTGCAGGAGAAGTCGCATGGATTATGGCTTTAGGTGCCCTTTTGGAAGACTGGACAGTTGAAAGGGCAAAAAAAGGATTGAGAAATCTTATTAATCTAACTCCAGAGACAGGTAGAAGAATTGTAGACGGCAAGGAAGAGATGATTTCTGTTGATGACATTAAAATCGGAGATATCTTAAGAATTCTTCCTGGTGAAAGCGTACCTGTTGATGGAGAAATTATAAATGGTACCACCTCTCTTGATCAGTCAATCATGACTGGTGAATCCTTGCCGATTGATAAGGAAGTGGGGGACGAAGTCTTCTGCGGTACCATGAATATGTATGGTGCAATCGACATTAAGGCTACCAGTTTAGGAGAAAATTCCTCACTCCAAAAACTGATTGACCTTGTGAAGGCCGCTGATGAGAAGCAGGCTCCAACCCAAAGGATTGCAGACAAATGGGCAACTTGGCTTGTTCCTGTAGCATTGTTCATTGCAATTGCCGCATGGCTAATAACCGGAAATGTTGAAAGGGGAGTTACAGTGCTTGTTGTATTCTGTCCATGCGCATTGATACTTGCAACTCCAACAGCGATTATGGCAGCCATCGGCCAGGCAACAAAATATGGAGTATTGATTAAGTCTGGTGAGGCCCTTGAAACATTAGGCGGATTGAATACCCTGGTCTTCGATAAGACAGGTACTTTGACTTACGGTAATTTAGCGGTTTCAGATATTATATCCCTAAAAGATGATTTGGATGAAATGGATGTTTTGAACATAGTTGCCTCCTGTGAGAAATTAAGCGAGCATCCATTGGCTAAGGCTATTGTTGAAAAGGCAAAAGAAGCTAAAATTGATATTGAAGAACCACAAGACTTTAATATGTATCCTGGAAAAGGGGTAAGCTGTAAAAATTCTTATGGTCAGGTATATGCAGGAAACTCCAAATTTCTATCAGAAAACAATATTGATGTAAATGTTGATTCCATATTGAATCAGTTGAAACATGAAGGAAAAGCTTCAATTGTTGTCGCATTAAATGATGAAGTAATAGGTTTAATCGGATTATCTGATGTAATACGTGAAGATTCTAAAGATATGATTAAAAACTTGCATGATTTAGGAACTGAGACTATATTACTCACTGGAGATAATACTGAAACTGCTAATTATTTCGCTTCTCAGGTTGGAATCGGAAAGGTATATGGTAATCTGCTCCCTCAAGAAAAGCTTGATTGGATTGAAAGGCTTAAAGCGGAAGGCAAGAAAGTCTGTATGATTGGAGATGGGGTAAACGATGCTCCTGCACTTAAGACTGCTGATGTAAGCGTTGCAATGGGTTCAGTTGGAAGTGATGTTGCAATAGAAGCGGCGGACATTGCACTTTTAGGGGATGACATAGGCAAGATTCCATATCTTAAGAAACTTTCAAATTCAACCTTGTTTACAATCAAGGCAAACATCATAATTTCAATGGCAATCAATGCAGCGGCCATTGTCTGTTCCGTATTGGGGCTCTTGAATCCGGTAACCGGTGCTATTGTTCATAATGCAGGTTCATGTCTTGTCGTATTGAATGCTGCATTGCTCTATGACAGAAAATTCGACGATTCAATAAAGAAGATAGATACTGAAAATGTGGAACACAGCCATTATCATTTCCACAATGATGGCGAGCATTCACATTCCCATGATGGAATCAAGATAATTGATGAAATCAAGACAGAAAGCGGCATAAAGCATATGCACGTTCACAAGCATGCATTGGATAGACAAAGTTGTGAAGCTTAT
>NZ_JAFQQZ010000020.1 GCF_017410345.1 Methanobrevibacter sp. | reverse complement strand
TTTTAATATAATATTATAAAAATAAGTTCAAAGAAAAAATAAAAAAAGTGTGAATCATGTCATCATCAAAACAAATGAAAACTGTTTTAAAATAGGTTGCAATCATTTGCATTGCACTATTTATTATCATCTCAATTTCCAGCATGTCCAGCAATCATGATAAAAATTCTCAATCAGAATATAATTTCAATCTCAGTCATGATGACGGAGATGTGGTTGATGAATCATATGATATTGATTATGAAAATGATTCCAATATTGAACTGGATGATAACTCAAATGAAAATTATCAGGGTGTGGATGATTCACCATATTCAATAGCAAAAAACGACCCAGATTGGTACTATGACCACTATGATTATGGAGACTATGATGACATTGATGAATACTTGGAATCCCAAGGATATTAAATAATGGATTTCAATATAAGTATCATTTTAATTAATCGAATAATTAAAATAATTAAAAGCAGTTATTAATCTAATCAGTAAATTCTATTAGGCCTATATCAACTATGTTAACTTCAAGGTTTTTATCTAAAATTCTGAATTTTCCATCCTTGAATTCAAACTTGTTTTCCTTGGTTAGGGTATATGATCTCCCATCAACTAAATAGACATAAACATATGAAAAATTCTCAACCAATTCCTCAACTGATTTTTGATTATGTTCCTCAATCATTCTCAAGTCATCTTCTTCACTAATGGCAATCACCGAATATGATAATATCATTTGAATTAAAAATTTTAAAAAAAAAAGGATATGGAAAAATAAAAAAATGAATTATAAAATTCTTCTAATAAAAAAAGTAAAAATAGCTAAATAAGAAAAAGAATAGAAAAACTATTCCTTAATCATTTGAGCTACTTTTTTACCTAAGTCATAGCATTCTTCAAGTTGCTCTTCAGTTGGCTTGAAGTCAAGCTCCATCTGTTCGACAACTTCAAATCCTGCTCCTTCGAGGTTTGCTGCAAGGATTCTTGCAGAACCTCCTGCCCATCCTTTTGAACCGAATACTACTGCTTTCTTGGTTTCAATGTTTCCAAAGCTGAGACAATTGAGGTAGTACATCACGTCACCGATTCCAGGGAAAGGATTGTTCATCATTGTTGGAGCACCTACAAAGATTGCCTTGGAGTCAAGGACATCAGTCACTGCATCACTCTTGTCATCATCGTGCATGAAGTACATTTTAACTTCAACACCTTCGGACATGACACCTTCAGCCATTGCATGAGCCATTCTTTGGGTAGAATGGTGCATGGTGTCATAGATGAAGGTGATTTTGGTTCCTTCATAGGTTCCAGTTGACCATTTTGTGTAAAGGTCAATTATGAAGCTTGGGTCGGTGAATATTTGACCGTGACATGGAGCAATCATTTTCAAGATGTCCACCAATCCTAATTTTGCAAGCTCTTCGATTTTTCTTCCGACCATAGGAGAAGCGAGAGTGATTAGGTTTGCATAGTATTTTCTTGCAGCTTCAGTCAAGATGACAGGATCCACATCGCTGTCCAATCTTTCAGAGAGACAAATGTGCTGACCGAATGCATCGTTGGAGAATAGGATTCCATCTTCCATCAACATTGTGAACATGCTGTCAGGCCAGTGAAGCATAGGAGCATTCACGAATTGGAAGGTCTTTCCGCCGATATCCAATGAGTCACCGGTTTTTACGGTATTGAATTCAAAGTCTGCAAGTTCAGGCAAGTGGTTTTTAAGACCAGGCTCAGCCTTTTTGGAACAGTAGACTTCAACATCCGGGAACTTTGCCACAACTTCACCTAAGGAACCGCTGTGGTCGTTTTCAATGTGGTTTTGAATGACTACATCAATTTTGAATTCCCTTCCTTCCTTTTCAAAGGCATCTCTGATTCTTCCCCAGAACTGTTCAGACTTTCCAGGATAGACATTATCGATTAAAGCTACTTTATCTTCTCCAAATACTAAATAACAGTTGTAGGTAGTTCCATTTAAGGTGTATCCGTGGTAGTCACGAATATCCCAATCCAAAACTCCTACCCAGTAAACATTATCTACAATTTTGTATGCATCTGCTTTCATTTTATCACAAATCCTTTTGATTAAAAAATTATAATAAGAATTAATATAATATATAATCATTAACATTAATAAATGTATATGTTTTGTTCGATAGTATAACAACTAATTAAATTGGTTAATGTTCAGCATCTTATGAAAGATGCAGAGATTTGACAATTGAAAATCAAACCGATGATAAAATGACTTTAAGATACTTCAATGATTTGGCATACGAGGAAATCGGAGAGGAAAACAACAAGACAATCCTCTTTTTGCATACAAAATTATTGGACAAATGGATTTGGATTAGGCAAAAGGAGAATCATGCACAATATTTTAATGGTTTTCACTGCATCTTTATGGATTTGCCGAATCATGGAGATAGCAAGTCTGAAGATGATTTTTCCATTAGGAACTCATCTCTTGAAATCGCAAAATTCATAGAAAAATTAATCGAAGAGAAGAACATTGAAAAGGTAAACTTAGTGGCCTTAGGAATTGGAGGGTCAGTAGCCATTGAAATAATTAATGAAAATCCAAGATTAATTGACAATCTGATATTGTCTGGGCTTGAAATAGCTGACCATAAGGAAATCGAAAAAGACAGCATTGTGAATAGGCTGGCCAAGACACAATCAGAATACTTGAATGAAAAGCCCGACTCATTCATAACAAAAGCCTATCTCAGATACTTTGGAATCAATAGGGAACATTACAAAGACGTTGAAAGGATTCTGGACAGATCCATCAAGGAAGAAAGAAGAATATCTTTTGAATCATTGAACTATACAGTTCCCAAAAGCCTGAAGGACAATGATGAAATCATTGAAAAGGACAATGTATTGATCATCTATGGAAGCAAAGAGGATTTGGATTGTGCAAAATCTGCAATCCAACTGAGGAACATATTTAAAAATGCCAAATTGGTAGAGATCATAAGGGGAAACCACCTTTGGAACATAATAGACCATGATCTCTTCAACAACATAATATCCGATTTTATTAGATTGAACCATATTGAAGGAAATTCTAGAATAATGATTTTAGAATAATCTTTTACCACCATAAAAAATTATTTCCCTATTAAAACTTAAACAAATTAATTGATATAATTTAAATTATATTTAACTAAATTATAGTTTAATAAATATAAAATAAAGTTGAATAAATGCTCTAAATCCAAAAATAAAACTGTAAAGTTTATTAATGAGTTAAAAAATAAATTATATTAGTTATAAATAATGTAAAAGTTATTTCATAACTAGATAGTTTTAATAAATATTTTTAATCAGGATTTTGAAAATTCCTTCCATAATATGCATGGAGAACTTTAATCCAAAATCATGATTAGAAAACACATAGTGAAAGGGAAACTATGAAAATAGGAGTTATCGGCTACGGAAATATGGGTTCAATGATAGTAAATAACATCTTGAAACTTAATTTACTATTGGACGATGAAGAATTAATTGTTTCAAATAGACACCTTAATAAATTTGAAAGTTTAATTGAAGAATATCCAGAAGAAAATCTAAACATTACTTCAGATAACAAAGAAGTCGCAACACAATGTGAAAAGATCCTTATTTCCGTAGAAACTCCTCAATTCAAGGAAATCATCCAAGAAATAAAACCATTCATCAATGAGAAGACCCATATCATCTACACTTGTGCAGGACTTAATTTCAGCCATATCAAAAAATTCTATGACGGCAAATTAAGCTTGGTCATTCCCACCTTGGCTTCAACAGTCACTTCCAACAATTCAATAAGCTCACTGGCAAGAAGAAAGGGAGTCACACTCGTAAAGCATAACTCAAAAGTGGAATTGCATGAAAGACTCTTTGTTGAAGACCTGTTCAATGAATTCAGCATAGTTAAAAAAATTGATGACCCTATCTACTTCAATGAGGAGGAGGACAATCTTCATCCGAAGGACAATGAATTGGAAATCAGCACAATAATAAGCAGCTGCGGACCTGCCTTCATTGCAATGATGATTGAAAAATTCGCTCAAAGCTGCACAGATCTCTCAAACCTTTCCAAAGATGAAATAGAGGAAATGATCTTAAAGACAGTCATTGGAACTTCAATGTTAAAGGATGACCAAGAATTAAGCAATTGGGACATCATCAATAAAGTGGCTACCAAAAAAGGAATCACCCAAGAGGGAGTCGACTTATTGGATAAGAAATTCAATAAAATTAGTAAAGACCTAGTCAAAACCTTATTGAACAGATATGATGAAGTCAATGATGAAATGAATGAATCATATCTTAACTGATTTTAATTTTAAACTCTTTTAAAATTATATATAAAAATAGGACAATAAGTCTTTTTTAGTCTTTTAAATAATAATAGATAATTTAAACTCTTTTTAAACTCTTCTAAAAATAATAAAAATAGATGATTAAAATTCTTTTTAAACTCTTCTAAAAATAATAAAAATAGATGATTAAAATTCTTTTTAAACTCTTCTAAAAATAATAAAAATAGATGATTAAAATTCTTTTTAAA